>CAXHFO010000142.1:0-4742 GCA_964015895.1 uncultured Candidatus Poseidoniales archaeon | reverse complement strand
TTTGTAAATCAGGCGTCTCGATGGAAGATGCAAAAAATTCGGTTATTGCAGTACCTGGTTTGAAAACTAGCGCATATCTCGGTCTAAGATTAGCTTGGGGGGACGTTAATGTCGCAGTTGTCCCATTCGATGAAATAATACCTCGTATACTAGATGGAACCTATCTATCAGGATTAATTATCCATGAAGGACAATTAACTTACGTCGAGCATGATCTAAATGTCTTAATTGATGTTGGCAAGTGGTGGAATAGCATCACAGATAACTACCCAATGCCATTAGGTGGCAATGTTGTTCGAAAAGATCTTGGAGAAAAAATGATGAAAGACATTACATTGTATACCAAAATGAGTATAGAGTATGCAATACAAAATCCGGATGAAGCATTAGAATTTGCCAAAAAATGGGGACGCGGTATAGATGATGATACTAACAAAAAATTTGTCAGTATGTATGTTAACGACCGAACAATAGACTACCGTCAAGATGGACGGGATTCGATAAAACTGTTCTTGCAAGAAGGTCAGAAAATTGGGTTAATTGACCAAGACTTTGATACATCCAATATTGAATTTATTGGGGCGGTTTGATGGTAAGACAGCCAAAAACAAGCCAATACGGTTCAGTAGACCCAGCTCCGCCACAAATTAGTGGACACATAATTGAATGGAAAGAATCCCTTGTCAATAAAGATATACCAATGTTTCAAAGAATGCGTAACGTGTTCGCTCTTCGAAACGATAGAACTGATGAAGCATGTCTTGCTTTGTGTAATGGTTTTTTTTCAGATAGTGCCTTACTTCGCCATGAAGTTGCATATGTGCTGGGTCAAATGCAGAATACAGTTGCAATTCCAAAGCTTATCGAGGTATTATCTAATGAACAAGAACATGTCATGGTTCGCCATGAAGCAGCCGAGGCTTTAGGTGCGATTGGTGATTACTCAGTTATTCCTGTATTGCAAAAATATCTAAACCATCAACTCCCAGAGATATCTGAGTCCTGTGAGGTTGCTATTGACCTACTAGATTGGACAAAATCGAAAGAATACGATGCAATAGATTGCTGAGACAAATTCAATAACTACAATGATTACCAATGGATAGGGAGTATTATGCCACATGACAATATCCAACTTGCTCAGGCACCAAATGGAGAGATTGGTCCACGTTGTAAAAAATGTGGCGTAAGGATGACATTTGGTGCTGCAATGGTAATTAACAACAATTACTATTGTTGGGAATGTTATGTTGAACATACTGGTGCGGAATCATCTACAAAAGTTGTCGAAGCTGAGAAGAAATTCTGGATGACTAATGAATAAAAATAAACAACTTATGGTGTAATGATGTTTTCTACTGGGTGGGCAAGATTTGCTCATAAATTCACCAACTATTATCGAAACTCACCACTATGGACCCCTCCTAGAATAAAATACCGTGAATGGATGTTTATTCCTTTCGGAAATTCACCACCGATTAGACATAAAGGATTCCCTGATACTGAATCTGTTAGGAATTTTATTACCCAACGACCAATGCATTCATGTTTTTATTCCACTGCTTATTGGGAGAAACCTTACATGATGAAAATGGTCGAAAAAGAATGGATAGGAGCTGACCTAATTTTTGACCTTGATGGAGATCATTTACCTGGAGTCACAGATAGGGATTTTCCTGCAATGCTAGAGGTCATCCAAGAGCAAGCATGGACATTATGGAATGACTATCTTGAGCCAGAATTCGGATTTGAAGAAAAATATTTGCAAGTCACTTTTTCAGGACATAGAGGATTTCACCTGCACTACAGAGACCCAGCATTGTTCCATCTAGATTCTGAAGCAAGAAGGGAAATAGTTTCTCATATAAGGGGTGAGGATGTTGATGTTAAAGGTAGTCTTGCTAGATTCCATTTAGGTGATAGAACAGGTTGGGCTAATCGTATTAATAGAGGCATGGAATCGGTTGTAGAAAAACTTCAAGAAATTGCCAATAAACAAAAAGGCTACACTTCAGTACTTGATGAGCTACATGATGGTTTAAAATCCCAAGCAAGACGGGAAAATAGGTCAAGTTCAAAGGGCAAAACTTCTATTCAAAAATTAGGAGAATCGCTGATGAATCAGCAACGAGCAGATAACTTACTTGCCGGTAATTTTGGCGTGCTAAATAAACACGAATCATTATTCCTTGACCTGCTCAAAACAGATACTTCAGTTGTTTTATCCAATGCAGGTGAAGCAGATGAAGTAGTTACAATAGATGTCAGAAGGCAAATAAGATGGCCTACTTCGCTACATGGTAAATCTGGAATGAGGGTCACTGAGTTCCCATTAGACAGATTAGATCCCGACAAATCCAATCATTTTGACCCCCTCTATGAAGCAATTGCTCTAGGTACTGATAGTAATTTGAAAGTTGAGATAATTCAAGAAGATTGCCGATTTAAATTCTTCGATAAAGAATGGAATCCTAAAAAAGGGGAAGTTCTAGATATTAGTGATGCAGTGGCCACATTTTTAGTTCTAAAAGGGTGGGGAAGAATAGCATCCCCCTAATCTCGGTAAATTATCCTAATATTGAGGTTTTTTTAGGTAAGGTTCAATACTATACTGCTCTCCCTTGGGCACAGGTGAGGTCATGGGTTTCAGGAAGAACAAGAAAAAATCCGCTCCGGAACAACCCAACCTAACCCTTCCTCCTGCTCCATTGCCACCGATGCCAGGAATGCCATTACCACTCCCCGATGCTGCTTCAATGCCGCCACTCCCCGATGCTGGTTCTATGCCACCACTTCCCACACCACCAATGCCTGTGGAAACTGAACTAGAGCAAATAGAGGAATCTGTTCAAGAAATTCCAGATAAGGATGAGGACTATAACGAACTTTGGGCAAAAAAGTCGAATAAGCCTTTGCCTCAAATTTATGGACACATTGACCGTATTTCATCTGCTGAAGCAGGCTCATTGTTAGATCGTTATGCTGACCGGTTTGGCCATGCATTAGACCGCGATATTATTGTTTTACGAAAGCAACAACATGATGACAAAATAGCACAAGTAAGAGATGCACCTGTTGTTGAATTACTCGAAGAAGAAGTATCTGAACTGTCACAAGCAGAGCAATTAAGCCAGATTGAAGATGAAATTCGTTCTTTAAAGCCAGGTTATCAACAAGCCAAAGCCGATGGAGATGCTGAACTTTTGGCAGAATTAAAGCCACAATTAGAATCTCTGCTCAAGGAAAGAAAGCAGCTTCAATCATCAATATCGACTACTATTTCTGAAGATTCAAGTCCAACACCATCGGTTGAATCTGAACCTGTTATTGCTCAAGAATCTACTGAAGAGGACTTGTTTGTTACATTCGTTGCCATTGTTGATGAGTTGTTAGGCTCTAATCTGCCGGCAGAGGTTGTTGAAGAATTTGTAGAATCCGATGATTTTTCGGTTTACCAAGCAGTAGGCAGTGATCCTCAATCTGCAGACGACGATTTGAGGTCATTATTTTTCAATATTGTAGATGGACAACTTGGAAACATGGACTCGGATTCAATTGATACGTTCGTCGGTTCTTCAGACTTTAAAATTTACAGTACTATCGGAGAAATGTATCAGTGAGGATGATAATATGGGACTATTAGATAAAGCAGGTGGAGCAAGCGAATCCAAACCAAAAGCCAAAGCAGTTGCTAAAGCAAAACCAGTTGCAAAGGCAGTTGCCAAAGCAAAAGCAGTTGCAAAAGTGACAGAGCCAGTTGCTGTGGCTGAACCAAAAGCAAAGAAGGAAAAGAAGGAAAAGAAGGCTAGAAAACCACGGAAACCTCGACAAGCACGTCCATCCGGACTACCTGATGGCTTTGAAATGGCAAATAAATTAGATCGAACTATGAGTTGGTTTGTTAATTTCGCATGGAATTTTGGTGTATTATTTGCCGCCCTGTTTATGATGGCTAGCGATACTGGAATAGTTACTACTATACTACTCGTTGTGTCATTGGTAATGATGATACTAAACGTAGTCCTTTTACCATTTAAAACAGGTAGGAATCTCGGACAATTCGTTTCGAGAATCAAATACGTAAACTATCAAGGTGAAAAATCCAATCCCATACAAGGTGCGCTATCAAATTCAGTTGGAATTCTAGCATTGTTTGGTTTCCTGTTTATATTTGTATCAACCAGCGCCCTTGGTGATGAGGATGCTGGAATTGGACCGATCATTTTTACAGTTCTTGGGGCAATATTCGTAATTCTATACATTGTAAACTGGCAATTTGCCAAGGCTAGTGAATATAATCAAGGTCTATACGATGTCATGTTTGGCGCATACTTAGTAAAGCACATTCCAACAGCAGAAGAGAAATCAAGTGGATTTTGGGCTAAGTTTGAGAGCATGGGAGATTATGGAGACAAATTTGCTGCACGTAGGGAGGCGAAAAAGTTGGCTCAAGAAAATGAGGCTGCTGAAAATGCTAAGGCTGAATCTGACGAAGCTTCCAAGACCGACGAAACTGATGATGCTAAACCAAAGGCTAAGGCAAAACCAAAAGCTAAGGCAAAACCAAAAGCTAAGGCAAAAGCCAAAGCCGCTAAGAAATAATCTATCAATGACTCTCGTCTGTGGGATTCATGATATTAGCTAATTATAGGTGGTTGAGACCTAGTTTATTCCTAGCTTCACTAATGATCTCAGTGCTCTTCGTGTTCACTAGTTCCTCTATTATTGAATACTCAATAACC
>CAXHFO010000141.1:0-4833 GCA_964015895.1 uncultured Candidatus Poseidoniales archaeon | reverse complement strand
GTAACTGCTTGACCCCTGTTCAGGATTATCGTCATGTTTTGTTCGGCATGAGACATATCGTAAATTAGCAAATCTGGGTTAGCATAACGAGTGGAATAACTGCCCTGTTTGAGGGCTATTGACTCGGCACGTAATTGGCCGATTTGCGAAATTTTATCGAATAGTGATTGTTCAAATTGACTCCAAGCGGTATTGTCACGATACATATGTCGATTATCGGGGTCTGCTCCACCGTATTCACCATATTCATCACCATAATACAATAATGGAGCACCGGGAGTAGTAAAAAGCCAGCCGTATGCTTGCAATACCGCTTGATAGGTTGACTCATCGCCAGGTTGGCCAGGAAGTCCGTCTTCTTGCCACTGATTGTAAGCATCGCCGGTTCCAGCATCTGCTCTACTAGCGATTCTTGGCACATCATGGCTACCCACATATGGGACCATTGTTGCCCCTTCAACGTACTGATCTTGGCTTCTACTGGTCCAATAATCTAGATGTTGATAGTCTCTTGTTCCTTGGGTAAAGACATTGTCAACTACTGCGTGATACAATACAAAATCTGCTTGACCGTCTAGAGAGTTTTCCCCTATGTAGCGATTTATTGTATCGTATTGGTATTGATTATCTGCCAAATTGTCTCCAGACCATCCCATCGCGGTCTCCCCTTTGAGATAGTAATCTGTACCCACTGTTTCAAAGCGCTCATTAATTCTAGTCGCTAAATTGGTAATTGCTAAGTCTTCTACATGTTTTACTGCGTCGATTCTAGCACCGTCAAAATCAAATTCTTCTAACCACCAAAGAGCGTCTTCGATAAATTGCTCAGATGCTTCTCGAATCTTCCAGTTTACATCTGGCATGTAGGAAGTAAACTGGCAATCTAGTCGACGTTCTGTCCAGTCGCAATCCGTTGTACCGCATATACATCCCTGATTGAACCATTCCGGATTATCTTGATAGTAGGTATGATCCTGATGAACGTGATTAACAACATAATCCATCATCACACGAATGCCTGATTCATGAGCTGCATCTACCATGGTTTTGAGTTGGTCTGCGGTACCAAGCCTAGGGTCAACTTGTCGTGGCTCAACGGGCCAATAGCCGTGATATGCCGCCACGTCATGTACTCCATCACCAGCAATCCCTGTGCCCTGAGCATTGGTGTTAAATGGCGTTAACCATAGAACATTTACTCCAAGTTCAGCAAAATAACCAGATTGAATCTTACTGGTAACTCCCTCGATGTCGCCACCCAGCCAATCAGCACCAGCAGCGGCGCCTGTAGGGGACGGGTCATTACTCGTGTTGCCGTTGATATAACGGTCAGTCATTATCATGTAAATCAAAGAGTCTTCCCACGAAAAATCACTTTGCGGACCGATCCAAAACGGCACTAGATGATCATAGGCGACATTACCGTTGGTATCGGTTATTGCCAAATCAAGAGTGTGTTTTCCATCGCTTAAGCCAACCAAATCAAGCGTCCATGTCATGGACGTCTCATCCCAAACAGCCGCTTCTAAGCCGGATGGAATACCGTCTGGGGCTGCACCGGTAGTACCGGGTAGGAAACTAACTATTAGTTGCTGGTTGATTATTTCGCTAGCAAAATTGGGGCGGTCTGAATCCTTAACACGAACAACGGAATTTTCGATATTATCACAATAGCCACGATACGGGTTTGCTGGGTCAAAAATATATTCTCCATCAACGATTAATTTGTAGCAATATAGCCCTTCATCTAGTGAAATAGTAGTAGACCAAATACCGTTTTGTTCGGTTAATGAAGATGTTTCACTCCAATTCCATTCACCAATTATTTCTACAGTCGATGCTGTGCCAGACCAAGTAAATACGGTTTGACCATCATCATAATCAATATCTGGATTATCTGCAGTTACTGGCACCATTGGTGACAATAATACTGTCAAGAATAGGATTGCCACAACTACTTGATTACGCATCTGTCTCACTCGCTGGGTTATTTTGCTTTCTTGAAAAGGTTGTTTGCGGTTTGTACCAAATCATCGATGTGTTGGCAAAGGAAGCCTTTGACGAACTCGTTTGCTGGGTTATGATATGCATTTAGTGGCTCGTCATGTTGCTGTAGCACGCCTTTATCCAAAATTGCGATTCGATCTGCTAAGGTCATCGCCTCAATTTGATCGTGGGTAACATAAATTGTCGTAGTGCCAAGTTCATCGTGCAATTTACGAATCTCGCTACGCATTTGATGTCTTAATTCGGCATCCAAGTTTGATAATGGTTCATCCATCAACAGCACTTTTGGCCTACGGACTAATGCTCTGCCAAGCGCAACTCTTTGTCGCTGGCCACCGCTTAACTCCTTGGGCTTTTTATCCAAATGATCTACTAAGTCTAGCATTTCAGCAGCTTCTTGGACTCGTGCCTTAATCTCATCACCACTTAGTTTTGCTGCACCTTTAGCCATGCGCAAACCAAACGATAGATTGTCGGCAATTGACATATGCGGATACAAAGCATAAGATTGGAATACCATTCCTAAACCTCTTGCTCCAGGTGGCAAATGATTGACTGTCACGTCATCAATTTGTATTTCACCACTAGTAACTTCTTCTAGTCCAGCAAGCATTCGCAGAGTTGTTGACTTGCCACAACCAGATGGCCCTAATAACACCAAAAACTCGCCGTCTTTTATTTCTAAATTCAATTCTTTTACCGCTTCAAAGCCGTCATCATATTTCTTTGATACTGAGTTATATCTTACATTTACCATTCAATCACCCTTTAACTCCACCTGCAGATAGCCCTTCAATGAGGAACTTCTGGAAGAATAAAAACAACAATGCTACTGGAAGACTGACAAGTATACTAGCAGCAGCAAAATCTCCCCATGCTTGGCCGGTTGAGGAGATTAATGAAGCAAGGCCAACCGGTAAGGTGTACATGTCATTAGAGGTATTGAAAGTCAGGGCGAGTAGGAACTCATTCCATGCAGCAAGGAAACTAAACAGAGCAGTTACTGCTACGGCAGGCATCGATAATGGCAGGACAACTTTAGTGAAGACTTGGAATTGATTACAGCCATCCAAAGTAGCTGCTTCTTCAAGTTCACGCGGTACTGTATCAAAGAAGCCTTTCAACATCCAAACGCATAATGGTAATGCTGTTACACAGTAAGCAAGAATTAATCCGAGATGGGAATTAAGCAACCCTAGGGTTTTCATGACTAAGAAATAAGGTACTAAGATAATTATTCCAGGGAACATTTGCACTAATAAAAACGCAAACATAGATACATCTCGCCCAGTGAATTTGTATCTGCTAAACGCATATCCAGCCGGAATTGCAATTACTAGTCCAAGTAAACTTGTCCCGATTGAAACAATCAGTGAATTTCTAAACCAAATCCAAAAAGAATCTCCTTCAAGTATCTTAGAAAAGTGCTCACTACTATACGAATCCCCTATTTCACCACCAAGTGCATTACCAGGAGATAACGCGATATCAAATATCCAAATTATTGGAATTAAAGTGATTACGGCAAAGTGTAATAACGTAGTATGAGAGCCAATCTTTTGGTATTTCTTGTGTAATTCGAAATTCCTTGAAAGCCCGTATTCAACTGCAGAAATTGACAATTCACGGGTCGCCCAGACCGATACTGCCTGATTTGATAACCAAAATAATGCGATTAGCCCCGGAATAATCATCCAAGCACAAAGCCAGAAATTAAACAGGGAAGTGGGCATCAAAATTAACCGATAGAGGCCAATGGCAATTATTGCCCCGGAAAGTAGTAAGGAAATATTACGCTTGTTAGGATTATTAGCCGCAGGCAAATAGTTACGCAAAGCAGCTAGTATAGTACAGCCAAACAGGCCGAGTAATAAGATTTGAATATCGCCACGCAGATAATCAAAGGTTAGCAAAATGACATTGACAATTGTGGCCACAATTAGCCAACGTCGCAAGGCCGAAACTTCAGCAGGGATATACCAAGCACGAATCACTTGCTCACTAATCATGCAGCCGCCTCCGTTGCATTAGTTTGCTTCATGTAAGTCCATGAGAATGCCATAAGCATTAGGAAAATTATCACCGACCATGCCGCAGCTACGCCATATGCGCCGTCTCTAAAGGCTACATCGTAAACATAAGTGATCAAAATATCTGTTTGACCTGGCTCCCCAAAGTAAAGATTAGGCCCTCCATCGGTCATCAGATAAATTACGTTGAACATATTGAAGGTCCAAATGAATCCAAGCAAAGATAGGGGCACTAATGCACTTTTCAAATTGGGTAATGTCAGATGCCTAAATGCCTCCCATCCGGTAACACCTTCAACCTCAGCCGCCTCATACATGTCCTTTGGTAGTGCTTGTAACGCACCGCTAATTGACATCATCATGAATGGGACTCCAAGCCAAATATTAACCAAAATTACGACAATTTGGGCACCGGTTGGATCGGATAAGAAATTGATATCTGTGCCGAGTAAATCGTTAATCAGACCATCAGGCTGGAACATTCCTTTCCAAACTAAGACCGAGATATAGGAGGGTACCGCCCAAGGCAGTAGCAAAATGGTTCGATAGGCAGTTTTTCCCTTGAGGTCTGCACGCTGCAAAATTAGGGCTAGAAATAGTCCTATTCCGATGTGTGCAGTGACGTTGACAACCGTCCAAACCAAGGTAAATACCGTCACTCTAATGAATCCAGAAGCAGTTATTACGTCCCAAAAATTAGTCAAGCCAATGAAGGCTTGTTCACCTAAATGGGTTTGGTCTGCATCGGTAAACGACAGCCAAAAGCCATACATAACGGGGTAAAATGTTAGTATGG
>CAXHFO010000140.1:0-4852 GCA_964015895.1 uncultured Candidatus Poseidoniales archaeon | reverse complement strand
TGTGTATAAGAGACAGGATACTACTGTCAAACCTCCGCTCCCAGAAGCCTATGGAATTATTGAACAAGAAGCTGAATGGTTACTTGGTTTTAAACCACATAGAATTGTAATTGCCAGTGAACGAATCGACGAATATTACCGACATGTAGATATTATGTTGAATGGCGGATTTGGTTATGTTTGTCAATGTAGTGCCGAGGAATTTAGGGAGTTTAGAGTGAGTAAAACAAATTGTCCATGCAGAGCAAATGATATACCACAGAATATTGACTTGTGGAATAAAATGCTAGATGGTACATTTGTACCAGGTGACGCTGTAGTACGAGTAAAAACTGACATGACACTAAAAAATCCTGCTCTTAGAGATTGGCCCGCATTGCGAATTCAAGATACGGAAAAAAATCCGCATCCGAGAAAAGCCATTGGCTCGAAATATCGCGTATGGCCGCTATTAGATTTCCAAAGCGCAGTTGAAGATCATTTACAGGGGGTAACTCATATTATTCGAGGTAAAGACCTCATGGATTCAACACGCAAGCAGACATTACTTTACCACCACTTCGGGTGGGACTATCCTGAAACAATGTACTGGGGTAGAGTAAAAGTCCACGAATGGGGTGGATTTTCCACTTCACAAATGCGTAAAGACATTGAATCTGGAAAATTCACTGGTTGGTCTGATCCACGATTACCGACAATTGCAGGCCTTAGTGGGACAGGTATCCAAGCTGAGGCTTTGCGCAATTTCTGGGTTGAATTGGGAGTGACTCAAAAAGATATATCCGTGCCGTTAAGTTCACTTTATTCACATAATACTAAGATTATTGATGATAATGCGCCAAGGATATCATTCATCAGAGATCCAGTATTACTTGAAATATCTGGCAACGCACAGAGTAGCGTTGAGATTCCAACCCATCCAAATTTTCCAGCAATGGGCAGTCGTGAAATCAGTTTAAAATCGCAGCAAGTGCTAATCGAATCTACAGATTATGTTGAGAGTAAATTAAGATTAAAGGAATTTGCTGACTTTGATATTTCTGAAAGGTCTGCCAAGTTTGTGTCCCAAGAGAGAAGTGATGCTCGCAAAATTATTCATTGGGCATCTGTGGATTCCTCTAGTAATTCTACTTTGAAGATGGTAGCAGATGGAGAAATCATCGAAATTGAAGGTGTTCTAGAACATCATAACTTATCACAAGGGAACATTGTGCAAATTGAACGTATTGGCTATGGTGTAATTGGTGAAGATAACAACATAATATTCACTCATGACTAGAAACTATCAAAGTGCAGTAGCCGTACAGGTTAACTATGCCTAGTAGTGATAAGACCGTTGCAGATTTAGACCTAAATGATGAACACATAACTGCTGGTCTTGATGATAGCCTACAAGAAGCTGCAAAACGGCTACTAACTGTTCCGGGTGGCATATTGGTAATTCTTGACGATGATTCAAAAGTAAAAGGGGTCATTGGTCACAAGCAGATACTCAGTGCAATTGTCAAGGGTGTAGAACCTAGCAATGCCAAATGTAGTGATTATATGGAAATTGACTTTATGGAAATAAAACATAATCAAAATCTTTCTGAAGTGCTAA
This sequence comes from uncultured Candidatus Poseidoniales archaeon, assembly GCA_964015895.1. GTDB lineage: Archaea > Thermoplasmatota > Poseidoniia > Poseidoniales > Poseidoniaceae > MGIIa-L1. The sequence continues at coordinate 3,252 of CAXHFO010000140.1, read as the reverse complement.
AGCAAATAAAACAACGAACTCCACAAGCTGTGGTATCTGTTGACAATAACGGTGAATTTAGTGGATACTTCTCGCCATCTGATTATTTAGAAAGCAAATCATTGGTTAAATCGTTGAAGAGTCTGAAATTATAATCAACCAACTATTTTAATGGTTTTTCCACACCCACTACAAGCTATCTTTAGTGGCCTCTCGTCACTTGTCACTGGGATTTTAGTATCACATGCAGGACATCCTACAACCGGGACATCGACTGTAATTTCTGGCTTCTCGTCAACAGCATTTAATTGCAAACGCTTCGGACTCACTAACGCAGTAAGGAACCACAATCCAGAGGCTACTGCTGAAGACCCAATAACGAATAATTCGGGGTATGAGAAGAAGTAAATTAGCGCAACAATTGGTAGTAATACTAATTCTAGCATTAGGAATCTACGATGCTTATTTTTAGTCATTGATAGAGAGATTATTAGACCAAAAGAAATTATGATTAGTGTAATGATGGTTAATGGCATTGGTGTAGAGATTAAGCCTTTGCTTGGTTGAATATAGAAGGAAAACTCTTCGTCAAGACTGATTGATGTCCCTTCAACCTTGATTACTTCACCCCATGGATACCTTGAATGTGAATATGATAAATCATCTGTCTCCAATAAATCAGCAGTACCAAATGACGTTGTGATTGATGATTTAGCCTCCAATTTATAGGTGTAAGATTGCCAAAGTGGTGCAGTTTGTGTTGATGTGAAGCTACTAACAAGATCAAACCTTTCTCCATCTTGTACTGTTTGAAGGGTGGAAAAAGTTAGGCTCAACGGATGATAAATAACTCTGTCCTCTCCTAGTAAATCAAGAGATATTGAGATTGTATCAAAATCGGTGGAATCACCAATCAAGTCTGAACTATCAATTTGCATACCGTTAATATCTGACATATAGGTTCGATATCTTTTACTTAATTCTCGTTCAAATTGCTCTTGTTCGACATTTTCAATGCTGCGACTTTCCCGGTCCTCATCTGCCACACCACCGGGGCTCCATCCGTAGAACACTGAATTAGTTGGCAAGTCATTATCGCCGATATGGTCCATCCCCCACCTCATCCAATAAGCCATTTCACCGTCAATTTCGAAAGTAGTAGTCATTGATAATTTCAGTTCGCCGTCATCGCTAGAAAGATCTACAATTTGAGTAATAGTAAGTGGACTACCGGTTCCTCCTGTTCGCAATGGCTCATTATCTGGGTAAAATGTACCCGTACCTCCACCCGTATCTGATGTTTCAATAGTAAACTGTGCAGAACCTTCAATCAGGGGGCCACCTTCTTGAAAATTTAATTTAACACTAACTTGTATTGACTGTTCTCCACCAGAGGCTTCAGTCCATGTCCAAGTAACCACAATTGAATCACCACTTTGGGTTTTAATTGGCTCGCCAGGTACTTCTTGATTATCCACAGTCAATTCAATAGACTCAGAGTACGCCAGAGTATCAAGACCATATGGTGAATCGATAATTACTGAAATGTAGGCATCACTACCTTCTATTTCAGGTTCATCGATTGATAATTCCATCAATGGAATATCCGCTGTTACCTTTGAATCAAAATCTGTTGAACCCCACAAGAATTCTAACTCGGCATTCCCGCCAGGAACACTAAAAATAACCGATCGTGCACTGAGTACCAACTCTATTTCGCTAGATGAGGAAACTGACATTTCATCAACTGGTATAGAGAATTCAATTGTCCCTTCCCCTTGGGTGAGCACAGACGAATCAATATTTGTCGAATCAGAGAAGGTTTGCGAACCAATCTTTAGTGTCGCAGTTGCATTAATTTGCGCTCCGCCTGCATCACTTACCCGATAATTCATGACAAAATTCCAGTTGGATTCGGGTATTGCACCAGGCCAAACTTTACCCATGCTCCAAACCCCTACCTCTTCTTGAGAGGTTATGGAATTAGTGATTAATGCATTATTTGCTTCATCCTCTAATAGTTGAGAAAAAGGAGTAAGAGCACCAGTTGAGCCACCGATAAGGTACAAATCGACATCATGAGAATCATCACAACATACCACTACTGATTCTGCTTCAGCAATACCTGAAAGTTGTGATGAAAATGGCAAAGAAATCATCAACAAGACCAAGGTGAACTGAACTATTCTTGTCGACAAACTACTCACCACGACTATGCGAATCATTCATGGCTCATAATTTACTCTATTACATGTAGCAATTTATCTGTATTATATTTATTTTTGATAAAGCCCGTTAAAGTGCTTTTTCTAGAAGTGCGCCCAATTCTTTCTCAAATAAGGAAACCAGTGCTTCTCCAACTTCGCCCTGTAAATCATCAGGAAGTAATCTTAACCCGAGTCTTGTTGCGGCTCGAGTAGCCTTTAGTTCAGCATAGATTGAACGTGCTTTTGATTGGAAATAATAAGATACAGCGTCCTTTATTTCACTCTTCAATTCGGGATCAGAGTCCACTTTATTGCGGATATGTGTCTTTAATTCATCTTTGACAAGGTCTCTAAATGCCTCAATAACTAAATCTTCTGTAGAAAGTAATTCCTTGATTTGGTCTTTGATACTTCCAGTGAGTAATCTTTCTATTGCCATGGCTGACCCACACAGCCATATGGTTTGAATTCATCGACCAATGTCAGATTAACTGACCAGCTGTGATTAATTGCTTCAGTAAGTTTGATGCAAATGACTTACTCTCATCAATTTCTTGTGGCCATGCTTCTTTGGCATGGTAAATTTGCGAATGTAAATCTTGTTGTCCTTCAACGGTCACTACACGATACCAAATTAATTCCTCCAATCTTGGTGTTGATAATTTATCGTTGATAAGACAAGGCAGAGCTAATTCACTGAGCGCTTGTTGTCTTTGATCATAAGCCATTTTAGGCCATTTCTTGGTCAACCTTTTCAGCATTGAAATGGACATATTATCTAGCATACCAAGTTCAGGATTGGTTATTTCTGGTAATGGCAACAGCCGAATAGAGCCTTCTTCTTGTAGAATATCTCTAATTTTAGTGTAAACAGGATCATAGGAATTGTCCAGTGATTCTCTTAGCCAATGACCAACTCCAGACAATGGTCGCAATCTTCTGACTCTTGTCCCATTAGGACATACATCAGATGCTATAGCGGCACATTGAATCACTACATCAAGAGCACCTTGGTGATTTGTATCTGAATTAGGATGATTGATGGAAATTGCCAGTGGAACAATAC
>CAXHFO010000139.1:0-4893 GCA_964015895.1 uncultured Candidatus Poseidoniales archaeon | reverse complement strand
CATAGCGTCTAGTACTATTGTATTCATCACCTTCGATTTAGATAATGCAGACTCCCTCGAATTAAGTAATTTAGATAATTTCAAACAACAATTTGTGCAACACCCGAATATCATTGCCTATGATACTGGTTTGTCAAGAGAGATATTAGTTTTGGGCTTGGGGGATATAAGCGGAGATTCTAATTTTGATGATATCTATGACAATACAACTGAATCAATTTTGGTCAAAGATCCATGGCTAAGAGTTGATGGAGAGGTCACTGGGGCGTTTATCCTTGCAGTTATTGATGGTGAGAACGCTCAATCCGCATACCAATTCTCTCTTGATACTCAGAATTTACTCGATGATAATGACTTGTCTGGAGAGATTGGTGGGGATTTAATCACTGGAATTAGTTTGGCAAAATCATTTGAACAGACACGAATCTTGCAGATAATTTTTGCTGGAATAATAGTATTCACGATTTCTCGTGCAATGACCGGTTCAACCAATCGAGCTGCAAGAATAGCCGTTGGTACAATAGCCGTTGGTATTGCTGTTGATGGACTGGCCAGCCATCTGGGCGGCAGAGGCGTCAATACCGCTCCAGCGGTATTACTTGGGATGGGATTTGCCGCTGACTATCTATCGCACGCAAGTGATAAAATCACGTCTTGGAAATTTGATAATATGGCGCGGTGGGGCGCGGCAATCACTTCTTGTAGCGTCTTTTTCGTAGTTTCATTTAGCAAATTCCCCCCGGCAAAGGACACTGGGGTTTTACTTACTTTAACGATCATAATTTCGGTATTTCTCGCCACCCTACTCTCAACAGTTTCCCACGAGGGGGCAATTAAGCGACAGGAAGAGTAGCCAATAGTTATATCAAAATGAATAGTGACCAAAGAACATGAGCCCCCTATTCGAGATGGACCAATATCTTATCCAAACAAAATTTTTACGAATTTTTGGCGGAGCATTTTCGTTTAAAGATCTACAAGGAAACGTTGTTGCTTACTCCAAACAAAAGCGCTTCAAACTGAAAGAAGACATTGTATTATACGCTGATGAATCGTGCTCAGTTGCCCTGTTACAAATCAAAGCTAGAAGCGTTCTTGATTTAGCTGCAACCTACGATATTTTTGATTTGTCAACCAATGAACACATCGGCTCTGTCAAGAGAAATTTCATGAAGTCAATAATCAAAGATAGTTGGAAACTACTAGACGTTGAAGGAAATCAATATGGTGAATTAATTGAAGATAGTATTGCTATTTTACGCCGATTTATACCACTTATCCCTGCTAAATTTCACTTTGAAATCCCTGGTCACGAAGGTATAACCATTCATCAACAATTTAATCCAATTATCAAAAAGTCATTGTTGACAATACCGCCTGGGCACCCAATGGATAGAAGAATGATAGCGGCAATTGCCCTACTAAATTCTGCTATTGAAGGCCGACAAGGCTAATCATACAAACCATTCAAACAATGGTTTCATGCTTAATCACAGTTTAGCAGTGCCGTGGCGCGAGTAATAATTGTCGGGGCGGGGATTGCTGGCTTGTCGGCAGCAATCCATGCATCATCATACGGCCACCACGTTGTTTTGCTGGAAAAGTCCTCTCGCATAGGCGGCCGAGGCACATCACAAAATGTCGATGGATTTTCATTACATTATGGGCCCCATTTACTTGACAAAAAAGGCCCATTCTACCAATTATGTCACAAGTTAAGCAGAACAAAAATTTCGTTGAAACCTTTGCGATTGGACAAAATCGAAGCAGTAGGCCATGGTTTAATTCGACCAACAGGAAACATCAAGCAAGCAGCAGAAAATCTCAGAGCACTGAGAAATCAAGACGAGGCAAACCCCTACTTTCAAGCAGTGAAATTCCTAAATAATTGGGGGGGCAAGCAAAATCAAAATCGTAACAAGTCACTTCGTAAGAGTAAGTTATGTATTTCCAACGAAGGCTGGATTGGGCTAGTGGGCAGACTTGGTGCGGCTTTAGATGAAATAGGAGTATTAATCGAAACAAATTGTGACGTAGCCACGATTAACAAAAACAAAATTTGTTTAACTGATGGCAGAGAAGTCGAATGTGATGCGGTAATACTAGCTTGCGGAGTAAATGTCGCCAAACAATTGCTTGAAACCGTAGATCAGGAGTTAACCCGACAGGAATTTAGCAATATCAGTAAAATTACTGCCAGTTTTATCGAGGCTGGAATCTCCTCCAAACCAATGTCTGGCAAACACGCAATTGTTGATGCAGGCAGCAAAATGGCAGTGTTTGATAACATTGCAGTACAACCTAGGCTTGGTGCTAGTGGATCGCATATTTCGGCAATTGCTGTAGGTGGCCTAAGCGGTGCTGATAAAGTATACCAATCAGCAAAACAACGCTCAGCAAGATTAGTTGATTTCCTCGATAAGTATATCTCTGGGTGGCAAAATAACATTGTTACAGATTTACGCCAAACTAGCATCATTGTCGGCTATCAAGGGGGTGTGGACGGGGGTATTTTTGCTAAACACAATATTTTGCTCGCCGGCCAGTGGGTAAGTTCAGACTATGTTCTTTCAGATGCAGCAGCAGATACTGGTAAAAGCGCTGCTAAGACATTAACAGAACTTCACCCAACAAGATGAACCAAATGAAATCGTTATTCACTGCCGACCTGACCGGTAAATCATGCGCCTAGTATCGTGGAACGTTAATGGGATTAGAGCCGCCATAAGAAAGGGTATTGACGGATATTTCAAGTCTATCGATGCAGATATTTGGATGCTACAAGAGGTTAGAGCCCTGCCAGAACAATTACCCAAAAATTGGTCATGGCCAGAAGGGTACTCTTACCACCTTCACACAGCAGAAAAAAAGGGCTATTCGGGAGTCGCAACAATCTCCCGTGGCCCAATGGAAGTGATTCAAACCGGCAAACCATCAGCGATTGATGAAAACGATTCAGAGGGCAGACTAATTGTTACAAAACATGGAGCAATAACCTGTATCAACACCTATTTACCCAGCGGTTCAAGCGGCGAGGAAAGACAGCAATTCAAAGAAACATGGATGGCTGAGTGGCGCGATTTCTTGCAACCATATCTAGCGTATGAAACACCTGTAGTGGTTTGTGGCGACCTCAATGTTGCTCATACTGAGGATGATATTTGGAATCCCAAAGGCAATGCCAAAATGAGTGGGTTCTTGCCGCAAGAACGAGAGTGGTTTTCTCAATTATTAGACGATGGCTGGCATGATGTGTTTAGGGAGCACGTGGGCGAAGGAGTTCAGAAATACAGTTGGTGGTCAAACCGTGGACAGGCAAGGGTAAAGGACAGAGGCTGGAGAATAGATTATTTCTTACTAAATAAAGCAGCCGAGAAACTAGTCAAAGATGTCCGTATAGAGCGTCAAGGCGGACTAGATATTTCCGATCACGCACCAGTAATATTAGATCTTGAATGAAGTTACCTACTACTTTCTTCAATATCAGCCAAAGCGACCATCAATTCATCAACCCTATCTCTTAGAGACTGGATTGAAGAATCTTCGACTATTATTTCTAACTCTGCAATTCCATCACTTTCTGTTAACTTTGCCGAGCAACCCGGACGGCTAGCAGCAGCCAATAATACGGTGCCTAGTGCAGCATCTCCAGACCACTGAATTGTGGCGGCGTAAGATTCGACCATGGCCCTTCGAGGGGGTGGGCTGATATGAGGATGACTCTTGGACTAAATATGGCGAAGCAAGAACCAAATTACGAGGTTCTCGCTGGAGCAGGAGGTGTATCACTAGGTGAGGCACGAACCAATCACCAAGGCCGTCGAGCTTTGCTACTGGTTCGTGGCCTAGATGACACGAACGAGTTCTGCCAATTAGTTGAAACAATGGGAATAATTATCGTCGAGAAAATTATCCAGCCAGGTTCAATCGATGCTAAGGGCTATTTTGGCAAAGGTCGGTTACAAGATGTAGCAGATGAACTTAGATTACGAGTTGACGGCCACCCATGGTCAAAGGTCGATTTGGTATTGATTCATACCAATGCAACACCAAGACAGCTTGTTGCAGTAAGCGAGGCTGCAGGAGTAGAAGTGTGGGATAGGGTGCGATTACTACTCTCATTATTTACTGCGCACGCCAACTCATTAGAAGCGAGAACACAGGTAAGAATCGCAAGATTACAATCAGATAGAACTGTACTCAGGGAACTTGCTAATCAAACAACAACCGGTGAGCGAGCTGGATATGGTGGGGGCGGTGTGACTGCATTACAAGCGGTAATTGCCAACATTAATCGCGAATTAACCTCTTTGAGAAAACGCCAACAAAAGCACTCAAAAGCCCAATCAGAGAGACGACGCCAAAGAATGAGAAGTGGTGCGGTAACAGTGGGTATTGCCGGATATACCAACGCGGGGAAATCTAGTTTTTTCCTCAAAATGTCTGGCAAAGAAGTGCTTGTCGAAGATAAGTTATTTTCTACTCTAGAGACAACGGTTGGCCGTCTTGCAGCAAGTCCAAGAGTATTACTTGCCGATACTATTGGGTTTATTGACAATCTACCAAACGCAACACTCGATGCATTTAGAGCCACTCTTGCTGAAGCATTAGAGTGTGATATGCTACTGCTACTTGTTGATGCAACAGACGAAATAAGCGAATTTGAACGAAAACTATCTGCTACACGGCGCGAAATTAATACTAGATATCTTAGTGAAGACCAAGCAGAAGAAATCATTGCTGAGCGCAAAATAATGTGTGTGTTGACCAAGATAGAATCACTAAAACCCCAAGAGCTTGCCCAAAAAGCAGCGATGGTGATTGATACTGGTTATAGCAAACCAATGGCAATTTCAGTCCATCAAGACATTGGAATCAACGAATTACAGGATG
>CAXHFO010000138.1:0-4903 GCA_964015895.1 uncultured Candidatus Poseidoniales archaeon | reverse complement strand
CCCGTGTTGCGATAGTACCTTCAAGCATGAAAAAATTGACAAAAGCCGGTTTTGAGGTTTTCGTTGAACAAGGTGCTGGTGTTAAAGCGAATTACAATGATAGCCAGTATGAAGATGCTGGAGCAAAGATTGTCTCAAGAAAAGAAGCATTATCTTGTCCAAATATAATTTGCATTAATTTTCCAGGTACTGATGGCATTGCAGAAAAATCTAATGTTGCTTGTGTGGCTGATCCTTTTAGAAACCCCGAAGATGTCAAACAATGCCTGAGTGCTAACATTACTTTAATGTCAATGGATATGATCCCTCGAAGATTATCACGTGCTCAATCTATGGATGTTAATTCTAGTCAAGACAATCTTGCAGGTTACAAAGCTGTTTTGCTAGGTGCATCAAATGTCCCAAAAGGAATTCCAATGATGACTACATCGGCTGGAACCGTTCGACCTGCTAAGGTTGTTGTCATGGGAAGTGGTGTTGCTGGATTACAAGCAATTGCGACTGCTAAAAGATTAGGCGCAGTAGTTTATGCTTCGGACGTAAGAAAATCTGCAGCTGAACAAATTGAATCTGTCGGTGGTAGATTTATCGAAGTTGATGGGATGGATGACTTTGAAGACGAATCAGGATACGCTAAGCCATTAACTCCTGAGTTTATTCAAAAAGTTAACCAAACAGTATGCGGAGTTGCCAAAGATGCTGACATTATCATTACTACTGCCAGAATATTTGGAAGACCTGCCCCTATTACTGTACCAAGTGATGCGGTAAATTCATTCAAATCTGGAGCAGTTATTGTTGATATGAATGCCGATGTTGGTGGTAATTGTGAGGACACAAAGGTTGGTGAAATCCATGTTACGAAAAACGGTGTAATTATTGTTGGAACTTCCAATCTTCCAGGCACTATTGCTAACACAGCAAGTATGCTATATTCTAATAATTTGACCACGTTTATCACCTCTCTAGTGAAAGAAGGTGAAATCGTCTTAGCTGATAATGATGACATATTATTTGGTGCTCCCGAAGGATCTGACTTTTACGTCAATGGAATGGGTGGGGTGCTAATATGTATGAATGGAGAAATGCATCAAAAGCAGACAAGATTAATGGGGGTATTAGAATGACACCAGAGTTACTAATTGGAAGCATAACGCTATTTGTACTATCGATTTTCTTAGGTTTTGAATTGATAACCAAAGTTCCTGCAACATTACATACTCCGTTAATGAGTGGTGCTAACGCAATTTCAGGAATCAGTATTGTTGGTGCTCTGCTTGGCGCAAATGTAGCTTATGATGGTGGCAACACAGATTTATCAGGAATATTGGCATTCATTGCAGTAGTTCTTGCTATGATAAACGTAGTAGGTGGTTTTGCTGTCACTAATAGAATGCTGAATATGATCGCTGGAAAGAAAAACAGAGGTGCTTGATATGGAATTCAATGAGTGGATTGACGTTGGTTATCTAATAGCCGCAGCTCTGTTTATTTTTGGCCTCAAAAAATTAGGCCATCCAAGAACTGCACCTAGAGGCAACCAACTTGGCGCATTAGGTATGCTAGTCGCAGTTTTAACTACAATATTAGATATGGAATTAGCAGATGATCCAGCAAATTGGACATTGATTATTGCAGGTCTAGTGATTGGTTCTCTGATAGGCTACTGGATGGCTGTCAAAGTTGAAATGACAGGAATGCCAGAACTTGTTGCATTATTCAATGGATTTGGTGGAGCAGCTTCAGCATTAGTTGCGTTATCAGAATCTTGGAGATACATCGAGGATACTAGCCTCGCACTTCCAACTGGCTTAGATATACAAGTCATAATGATTGCAGCGGGATTGTCCGCTCTAGTCGGTTGGATGACACTAACCGGTTCCTTGCTAGCTATGTTCAAACTAAAAGGTGGGATTTATATCCCATTCTCCAAGAAAGACGACCGTGGTAGAAGGAAGTGGTTGAATACTCCTACATGGGGGCCAAGTTGGCTAAATCCGGTCAAAGTAATACTAATGCTTAGCGTTCTTACTTTGATTTACCTGAGCATTGATGATCCTAGAAACACAGATTATCTATGGGCAATTATTGGCATTTCAAGTCTACTTGGCATTATCTTAGTGCTACCAATTGGTGGAGCAGATATGCCAGTAGTGGTATCTCTACTAAATTCACTATCTGGAATCGCAGCCGCATTTACTGGCTTTATCATCGGCAATTCAGTATTGATAGTTGCTGGTTCCCTAGTTGGAGCTTCAGGACTAATTCTAACCTTCATAATGTGTAAAGCAATGAATAGAACATTACCTGACGTATTATTCAAATCATATGGTGGAAGTGGAGAGAAAGCCTCTCTAACAAGAACAAAAGTAGGTTCAGATGCTGATGAGGTGGCCATGATGCTAGATGGTGCACAAAAGGTGATTATTGTCCCAGGATATGGTATGGCTGTATCTCAATGTCAACACCAAGTCAAAGAATTTGCCGATTTAATCTCAGAAAAGTATGATACTGAAGTCAGTTATGCGATTCACCCTGTTGCAGGAAGAATGCCGGGCCACATGAACGTTCTATTAGCCGAAGCAAATGTTCCATATGAACAATTAATTGAAATGGACGAGATTAATTCTGAATTCCCAGACTGTGATGTGGCTATAGTAATCGGGGCTAACGATACTACAAACCCTGCTGCAAGAACAGGTGAAGGGCCTCTTGCAGGTATGCCAATCATTGATGCTGACCAGGCAAGAACTGTAGTTATCATCAAGAGGTCTTTGTCGGTTGGGTATGCTGGTGTTGACAATGATTTATTTTACATGGATAAAACCATGATGATGTTTGGTGATGGAAAGAAAATGATGACGGCATTGAACAATGCAGTAAAGGAATCATGATGCTGGTTTTATGATTTGAATTAAGGCAATGTTCAAAGGTATGCAATTCTTCCAAAAAATGGGTGAGAGGGTGATTAGGCTAAAACCAAGGACTGTGATTGCTATTTTGGCAATCCTACTTATTGCCCCTGTGGTCGCAAATCCAAATGGGCCACCGTGGTTAAATGGTGGAGACAGAGTTGTTGAAACGGGTTGTACATGCCACGGTGATGGCGCACCATCTACTGAAGTTGTCGTATCCATTTCCGGAGTTCCAAGATCTTATTCTTTAGGAGCGACTTATGACTTCACCATCGGTCTGCAGCACGCAAGTAATGCTGATGGTGGCTATATGTTGTGGGATTACAACAGTGGAACTCTAACACCGGGTGAAGGAAGTAAAACTGTTGATGATGAGCCAGGCGCATTATCACAATCCGAGGTTGGTAATAATTGGGTAGTTAGTTGGACTGCCCCATCAGAGGATACCGGAAGTGTAGCTTTCCAATTAGTTGGTAATGCTGTTAATGGAAATGGTCAATTTGATGCTGGAGATTTGTGGAATATACTTTCATTCTCGATTAGTTCACCCGATTCTACCTACGAAGATGATGAAGCAAACCGTGACCTTCGAACAATAAGCGTTGGTGATTATGATTCATTATTTGTTGCTCTGGAAGACCCAGCTGCTTTAGAGGCTGAGCGTCAAGAAGGTATTGCGGAGGATTTCTTCAATAACGGAAATCTGTTTTATTGGACTACCTTGGCAATAATCATTCTTGGTGCAGTTGTGCAGGGTGAATTTTATGAACGTAAATTCGGCGGTGGACCACCACACTTAGACATGAGTCTTGCCGTGCCTCAAGGTGTTAGAAGAGGGGCTTTGAGTATTGTTACAATCTTATTATTTGCCTGGGCATTAGACTCATCTCAAGCATGGGGAATAGTCATGATAACTGGTATGCTGATGCTATGGGCTATTTTTGGCGTATATCGGACAGTCGTTCAGGCTAGAGCTCCAAAACAATATACTGATTTAGTTTGAAGGTGATTTTCTGACAATCCATTTGGGTACCGACTCAAATATTCGACTTCAATCACACACTGAAGAATTATTTGCGCGTGGTGGATTACTTATTTTCACCTGGATAATCGCATCGATTCCTTGGCTAATAAATATTGATTCTGTGTTAGAATATTTAATTATCAAATTAGATCCGTGTGAGGTTGAATGTTTGAATCTATACCAACCTGAAAAATGGTCGGAACTCAGATGGCTTGCTTCTGCGATACTAGGATTTGCTACTATAATGCCATTAATGAGTCAGCAGTTTTGGTCATTTGCTAAACCTGGTTTGACTAATAGTGAGCGAAAGTTATTCAGAATAACAATAATTTTGGCTCCATTAATATTCCTTGCAGCATCATACTTCACCTTATTTATTGCCTTACCAAATCTATTTTCCCTTGGACATTCTATACAATCAGATTATGGGTTTGTAGCAAAATATGACGTCATAAATTTGATTGGATTTTCCACTGCAATAATATGGATGGAAATAATTGTGGTATTAGCTGCATCAGTAATGATTGCCTCTGGCTTAACTGGAAATATGGATTCGAGTAACGTCAATTGGTGGCGACTCAGAGTTTATGGAATTGTCATAATGTTGACTTTGTTATCGTTTTATGAACGAACCACAAACGGAATCTTAATCGGTCTGTCCAGCATATTATTAATCGAATTATTGTCGAGGCCATGGACTACTAAAGCCCCAAGATATCAGATTGGCATGGAAGAGAAATTTGATTCTCGTGGCGAGATTGTGACTTATTTACATGTTATTTGTGGTTGCCAAGGCAAGCAGGAATCGACGCTAAATTATCCACATACAATAATAGAAAATGTATGTAGCCAACAGAATAAGCAGGATGATCTGCTGAGGATTTTAATGTTTAATCAACCAGATAACATCTGTCTGTACGAATGTGAAAACCTGTCTCTTATACACATCTCCGAGCCCACGAGA
>CAXHFO010000137.1:0-4908 GCA_964015895.1 uncultured Candidatus Poseidoniales archaeon | reverse complement strand
CTCTTAAAATGCCGAGGAAGGTTCTAACAATGAACCAAATCTGTTCGGTGTCATTGCCTTCATCTGGCTTGTCTAAAGCAGCCAAACGTTCAATGAAAGAAAGTCCGCTCATAATGCGGCTGCTAAATTCATCTAACTAATCAGTTACGGCGGTTTAACCAATAAATAACTGGTTTTTACACCCTTTCAAACAGTACGGATACGGTCATCGATTTGATTGCCAACTCCGGCTTTACCGCCAGTTTGGCGTATTTCTCGCCATGCCTTGATGACGCCTTGTCCGTATGCCCATTGAGCGAGGAAGACGAATAATGGGGCTAAGAACACAGTTCCTATACTGCGATGAGGTGAGGTACCAATTGCAGCACCTAGCCAACATAATGCAACATAGAACAGCATTAAGCCACCAAGTCCATGGAAAGCTAGACGTGGTAATGTCCATTCTCCAGATACAGATAGCCAATACTCATCAGCTGCACCGCCCGAGAGTAATCCATAGATTAATCCAATAATCGAGAAGATCACTAATGGTGGAAAGAAACCGATGGCAGTATGTGACCAACGAGAAATCTCTGGCCAGCGTTTGTTGGCAACCATTCTAGTGTAGCCGTAATTGCGCATTTGTTTCATATACGGCTTGAAAGGCACTCTGCGTCGATGAGGCATAACATTGGATGGGTCGATGAATAACTTGTGGCCTTTACGTTGAATTTTCGCGTCTAGCACCACGTCTTCTGCTCCTATGCAACCCTCTTCAAAGAAACCGACTTCTCTCAAGTTGGCCATCCGGTGAGCGCAATTTACTCCAGGGTTATGCGAAATACGAACCAGTTCACCTTTTGGTTGAGCGCCGTATCTTGTACCTGCGGTCATAAATTTTGTACAGAATGCAACGTCAGCACATTTGGCACCAAATGAATCATCATCTGGGGCAAAGTTTGGCCCCCCAACTGCGCCAACTTCAGGGTCCTTGAACCAGCGAATCAGTTTTTCAACCCAATCAAGTGGTGGAATTGTGTCATCATCGGTAAACAACACCAAATCATGGTCCATTTGTTTCAGCGCAAAATTGCACGCATCAGCACGATTATTAGAGGAATCATCTAGCCATGTTGCGCCAAATTGCGTGCACACTTCCTTCGTATTATCTTTCGATTTTGAATCAGCAATAACAATTTCAAAGTGTGGGTATGTTTGCTTTGACAGACGCTCAAGAACAATGCTTAATTCCTCTGCATTGTTGATGGTTGGGATTAATACTGCGGCCTTGTAAGCCTCGCCGTCTTCCTTCATCAGGGGTTCAACAATTTCGCCCATATCACTGCGAGAAATTCCTCAGTTAAGAATTCGAGGTATTACTTGAGTTTCAAGAAAATATAACTTCAATGCATTATGCTAATGCCATTAATTGCAATTCAGGGTACAATTCGGTATGGTAAGTTCATAAGCCGTCGAAAATCCATTGATATTAGAGAGGGGTGCTATCTCATGTTGAACGTCACAGCCCGGTTAGACCTGATGAGCAAGATTTTGGATACGTTAAAGGCAGTAGTTGAGGATGCTAAATTCGATTTTAAAGAAAATAGCCTTCACATACGTGTTGTTGACCATTCACATGTTGCAATGATTCAGATGGACATTGATTCAGCAGCATTTGATACATGGGAACTTGATGAATCATCAGTAGCGTTTGAGCTTGACGTCATTAGAGATATTGTTGGCATCGGCAACCCTGACGAGATGTTGAATATCAAAACGGATGTAGGATCTGGGATGCTACATGCTAAATTAGGTAACGTAGAAGGTGAAATACGTACTATTGATCCTTCAACAATTACTGTTCCCTCCCTGCCGCCGTTAAAGCCTCAATGCAAGGTTCATTTGAGTGGCAAGGACTTCATTAGAATTCTTAGAGCCGCAAGACTTGGTGGCGATATGATGACCTTAGCAATAAAAGACAATGAGTTTAGAGTCAGTGCTAGCGGACCCAACAAGAATATTCAGGTATTTTTCGACAAAGATGACCTTCAACTAATGGAATTTGACAAACCAGCACACAGCCAATACTCACTTGGTTACTTACACCCACTAAACAAAGTAGTTGGGGACGTAGATACTCTAGAACTTGGTTTTGGTGAGAACTATCCGTTATCAATAAACTTCACGTTCTACAACGGTGCAGTTGAAGTGCAATATTTCCTTGCTCCAAGAGTCGAAGGCGATATTTGATTAGTATTCTCGCCAGCCGTGTCCACAGGCTTTGCAAGTTAACATCCGTGTTTCAGGTTCATCACTAGATCTTGTTTGCTCGAGGTAGGCATACACCTCAGTAGAATCACAAGACTTCCCATCTATTCGCTTGGAACACATGTAAGTATCCTTGGTTAGGATTCCCTGCATCTTATCTGAATCTTTAATCACTTCATATTCACGTTTCTTTGATTTGGTCTCAGATTTGACGTTAAATAGGTCAACGTCCTCACCATCAGAGCCTTTAATCACTAATTTTGCCGGTCCAACATAACCACATTTGTAATTTGGACAGGTGATGTTACCACTCGGGTCTGGGAATGACAGCGTTCCACATTTCGGGCAAAACATAGGCAATCCTAAATAACCAATTACATTAATGTATGCAAACTACTCTAATCTTAACTATTACTTGTTGATGTAGGTAAAACCACGATTAGCCTACTTTCACCAAAATTTTAGGCAAGCGTGAAAACCCCCCGCATTATCCCATTAACCATGTGGCTTTGGTATGACTGGCAGGCAGCGGCTGTGGCAGACGATGAGGGAATCATTCACGACCAAGCAGTTTGGGACGGGTTTTTTGACCAAAGAGCGTTAATTGAGCGATTGGATTGTATTACCAACAATGCTCTTACGCCAGAAGCCAAAATACTACATGAGCGATTTCCAGATGCTAAACCATTGATTCATGGTGATGAGCAGTTACCAGATGCAGATTGGCCACTACCCTCAGGTGAAGCCCTAGAGGCCGTTGACAAGGCAGCAGCAGAGATGACCCGTCAAGGCGTAGCGAGAGCTGCAGGCGACCCTGATAGACGATTGGAGCATTTGCTTAGAGCAAGTGATGAAATGCGTTCTACTTACCTTACAATGGAAGCGAGACTGGTCGAATGGGTTGGTTTGTTTTTACCCGAGGTACGATTTGGTAAAGACCGCACAAGTTTGCCAAAGAGAGTTGGTGAGTCAGATTCCTTAGAGATGCTTGCTAAACATCTTGAGGTACCTATGCCTGATGAAGGCCCGTCTAAAACTGAATGGAAGTCACTACGTGAATGGGGTGAATCAACTGGTACTTTCAAAGGCAAACTTGATCGGCTAGAAAATGCGATTAGAGAACTAACTGAAAACCATCTACCATCCTTGTCAATAATGCTCGGCCCGCTACTGGCTGCTAGGTTATGTGTTGAGGCTCATGGAAGAATGCGTCTAGCCCGTCTTCCAGCGGGGACTGTTCAGGTACTAGGTGCAGAAAAAGCCTTTTTCCATCATCTAAAAACTGGTGCAGACCCACCTAAACATGGCCATATTTTCATGCACCCATGGATTTCTCGCTCACCTCGCTGGGTAAGAGGAAAAATCGCCCGTACTATGGCAGCAAAGGCCAGTATAGCAGCTAAGATTGATGCCTTTGAAGGCACACCTTGGACGCAAGAAGATGTTGATTTAATCGATAAAAGAGTTGAGGAAATCAAGGCAGCACATCCAAAACCCCCCCGACGAAATAGGTAGGTGTTAGTTTGGGCAATAAGGGCAGACGCTACGATATGCTCTCATGGGCTATTCGCCTAGAAGGCAGAGCACTATGGACAGAAAATGCTGATCCTGGGACTGCCACATACGGGGAATCACTGCGGCGCTTTGGCGGCATTGAATTTAGAAGATGGGACCCCAGTAGGTCGAAATTAGGCGCTGGAATCATGCGCACCCGAAGAGATAAATCACTACTTTTGCCAAAAGAAGGCTCAACAGTGCTGTACTTAGGTGCTGGTCACGGGACTTCAATCAGTCATTTGCACGACCATTTGTGTGGAGAAGATAACGACCTTGGTGGCAGAATAATTGCGATTGATTTAGCACCAAGATGTCTGCGAGATTTACTGCATTTGGCTAAAACAAGACCAGGTTTAGTACCTGTTCTGGGTGATGCTAGAAAGCATTCTGCTTGGGGCGTATTGCTGCCAAGGAAGGTAGATTGGCTGTTTCAAGATGTTGCGCAGTCCGGGCAAGTGGAAATTTTTATTGATGCTTGTCGCTGCTTTCTTAGCCTTGATGGAATTGGTTTGCTTTCATTGAAAGCGGCAAGTGAACGGTGGACTGGCGAGGGTGAGGACGCCTTATTCGCTAAAGTAGAAATGCAGTTGTCTAAGTCAGGCTTCGTAGTTGAGGAGTGCATAGAATTGACCGGATATGAAGACAACCATGTTCTTTTTGTGACTCGTCGTGTTGAGTAGGTCATGCCCGAACTGCCAGAGGTCGAAACAGTCCGTACGGGACTAGAAAAAGCGTGGCTCGGCAGGACGATTACCAAAGTTATTCTGCGTCGCCCAAATCTCCGTTATCCGTTTCCCGAAGACTTTGAAAATCGGTTAGTTGGACAGAAAATAATTGCTATAAGGCGTCGTGCTAAGTATTTGCTAATTGATACCGATGGCGATTTAGTCTTCCTTTCGCATCTGGGAATGTCGGGTAAATACACCATCTTTGATACGCAAAAAGTAAGTCACTATGATCTCAACATTCCCGATAGTAAGTCAGCATTTGGTGCGATGTCTGGTTTTGATGGTCGTCACGATCATATGGAGATACGCT
Organism: uncultured Candidatus Poseidoniales archaeon; assembly: GCA_964015895.1. GTDB lineage: Archaea > Thermoplasmatota > Poseidoniia > Poseidoniales > Poseidoniaceae > MGIIa-L1. Next base: position 66 of record CAXHFO010000137.1, on the reverse strand, counting down.
TTGATGATGGCTCTGTTTCAGTCCTGTCTCTTATACACATCTGACGCTGCCGACGAAGGTTCGAGT
>CAXHFO010000136.1:0-4927 GCA_964015895.1 uncultured Candidatus Poseidoniales archaeon | reverse complement strand
TGCTAAAAGGACCGTTCAAGTCTTGGCACCACACCCATAAATTTGAGACTGTGGGGGATAATAATGCCCTGATTCATGACAAAGTTCACTACAAATTACCCATGGGTTTCCTAGGTAATCTGGTCGCTGGCAGAATGATAAAGAAACGGCTTTTAAGAATGTTTACTGCCAGAGAAATTAGACTTGAAAGAGATTTGAAACGACATGCAGATTTCGCTGATAAACCGCGCAAAAAAATCCTCATCGCTGGCTCATCTGGATTGATTGGTCGCCAATTAGTCGCATTTTTGGATACTGGCGGTCACGACGTATGGCGACTTGTAAGAAGAAAGGCCAAGAAAGATGAAAAAGAATTAGTTTGGAATCCAGATGTTGGGATAATTAATCATGATGTTTTGGAAGGATTCGATGCTATAATCCACTTGGGTGGTGCGGGAATTGGCGATAAGAGATGGTCGAAAAGACGTATGAAATTAATCGAAGAAAGCAGAACTAAGAGTACTGCATTGTTAGCAGATGCCATCACGCAACTAAACAAAAAGCCTGAGGCCTTCATAGTTGCAAGTGCCGTTGGTTGGTATGGTAATCGAGGCGATGAAGAGTTAGATGAAACGTCTACACCTGGTGAAGGCTTCCTACCGGAAACCTGTGCTAGATGGGAAGCAGCATGTCAGGCTGCCCGTGATGTTGGCGTTCGAACCATTAATTTGCGAACTGGCATTGTCTTGGATGCTACTGGCGGTGCGTTAGGCAAGATGTTGTTGCCAGCAAAACTTGGGGCTGGAGGTCCAATCGGCCGAGGAAGACAATGGTACAGCTGGATATCTATGGACGATCAAATATATTCAATTCATCATCTGTTAATGAAAGATGATTGTGAAGGCGCCTATAACATTGGATCACCAAATCCAGTACAACAAAAGAAGTTTGCCAAAGTTTTGGGTAAAGTGCTACGTCGCCCGGCCTTTATGCCTACTCCTCCACTAGGAATATGGTTCTTATTTGGTAAAATGGGCGTTGCTTTAACTACCGAGAGTACAAAAGTTCTGCCAAAGAAATTAGCTGCTTCAGGCTACAAGTTTGAGCATGAGAACTTAGAAGATGCCTTGAGAGACAGTCTAGGTTTGTGGAAATAATTTAATCGCAAACTAGAAGTTCAGTCTTGGCTTTCTAATGATACCAAGAGCAAATTGAATTTTACGGTAAAGACTCATAGTTAGTCTTCGAGTAAATACATCACCATTTCTTTTCATGGCCTCTTCAAGAATTGCATCATATGCTGCACACATAACGGATGGTGAGTATTTGGCATCTTTGTCAAGTAACGATAACAATCCAACGGCATTTTTTCTATGAGCCATAACATGGTCGAGATAATGTCGCATAAATTCTTGCCAACCTTTTGAAGTTGGCAGTTCTTCTGAAGTTAGGTCTTCATTGGATAAACCAAACTTTGCAAGCTCTTCACTTGGAAGATAAATACGACTTCTACTGAGATCTTCTTGAATGTCGCGCAGAACATTTACCAACTGGAGATAAATACCCATCTCGACAGCGTGTCGCCTAGCATTTGGGTCGTTGTACCCATATATTTCTACTAAGCACAACCCGACGGTTGATGCGACTCTGTAGCAATATCGGCGTAAATCTTCGAACCTTTCGTATTTGGCTGCGTATAAGTCATCTTCCATGCCGGAAATTAATTCTCTCAAGTGGTCTAATTCTACTGGGAATTTTTTGATAACATCAGATAGTGCTATGAAAATGGGTTCATCAACCGGCTTGTTAGTTTCAATTGAATCTAAGTTGGTCCTAAACCATAGTAAAGCAGTTAATTTTGACAAGTGGTCTGCTTCCTGATTAAGGGGTTCCGACTGCTTGTCAGTTGATAATTGAATACTGCGATCTTTGGCTTGATTAGTCAAGTAGGATAAATCTCGATCTGGCAGCCAATCTCCATCGACTATGTCGTCGACTCGGCGACAGAATGCGTAAAGTGCATTGACTGCCTGACGCTTATGAGTTGGTAAATGTCTGAATGAACGGAAAAATGAACTTGATGCATTTCTAGCAATTGTTTCACATGAGGAGTAAGCATTCTCAAGCTTATCCGCCATGGTATCTCTTTCTTGTCCGAGTTGAAATATTGATACCACCTAATCACCAGTTATTGCACATTGCCAACATTATAAGCCATTGTTATTGCTATTTCAACTATAGTATTCTACCCAACTAAAGTTTGTCATAAATTCATGCAAGTTGTGCCCAATCTACTTCAGCTTCCACAGCCTCAATTTCATCGACATCCATCTGTGCAAGTTGTAATTTTCCAGATAATTCATCATTTACTGCATGCCAGTAAGAATACGCTTCAATAACCCAAATGCCGGACTCTCTAGTGCCATTTCCAGAGCCCTTTACTCCGCCGAATGGCAAATGAGCCTCTGCGCCAGTTGTAGAATTATTTATTCCAGTCATTCCAGCCTTAATGCCAGTTTTGTAACGATATGCTTCTAGGCGGTCATTGGTGTAAATTGCTGAAGACAAACCGTACGGGCTAGCATTGGCAAGATGGAGAGCATGATCAAAATCCTTCGCCTTGACTACAGTGACAGCTGGTCCAAATATCTCCTCATGGAAACATTCCATATCCTCAGTAACATCAGTGAAAACGTGTGGCCACATGAACACACCATCACTTGCATTACCCATGAAATTTTCTGGTTGGTTATCGGTAGTGATTTCTCCTTGGCCCCAAATTTGAGTTGCTCCAGAAGACTTAACCATATCAAGGCCAATCATGAAATCCTTTGCATATTTTTCAGACAACATTGGACCGTATAGGACATCTTTGTGCACCGATGAATCGCCAATACGAGTAGACTTGACTTTCGCCATGAATTTCTCCATAAACTCGTCATAAATTCCTTCATGAACAATGAGATTACCAAGGCTTGTGCATCGTTGCCCAGCAGTTCCAAAAGCACCCCAATAAGCACCTGCAACCGCATTGTCTAGGTTAGCAGACGGCATTACAACCAATGGGTTCTTACCACCTAATTCTAGAGAACAAGAAACTAAATTTCGACCGCATACTTCCCCAATCATTTTCCCAACCTCGGTTGAACCTGTGAAGGAAATTTTGTTGACCAGCCCTTCATCAACTGCATCAACTAGGTATTGGCCAGCACCGCTACCTTTGCCATGAACAAGATTGATTACACCGTCTGGCAAACCTGCTTGATGCATAATTCGTGCGAGAGCAAAGGATAGCAGGGGGGCATCTTGTGGACTCTTCCAAACGCAAGTATTACCACACATGATGGCAGGAATCATCTTCCAAAATGGAACTGCTGAAGGGAAGTTACTGGCATTGATTATGCCACAAACTCCAAGCGGTCTGCGATAAGTGAACAGTTCTTTATCTGGCAGTTCCGAGTTTACTGTTTGGCCATACAATCTTCGACCTTCGGATTGGAAAAATAAACAGGTGTCAATCGCTTCTTGTATTTCCCCACCAGATTCTTTCAACGTTTTACCAATCTCCCTTGTTTCAAGCGCCACGAGATCGTCTTTGTATTCCATTAGCAAACGTCCCATATTACCAATTATTTGGCCTCTAGTGGGTGCTGGAGTCGCTGCCCAACCAGTAAATGCTGCATGAGCTGCGGCAAGAGCCGAGTGGACATCTTCACGAGTTGATAGCGGAAATTCGCCTAGGCAATCTTCTAGCAAGGCAGGATTTTTTGATTCAAAGGTCACTCCATCACTTGATGAGGTCAATTGACCATTGATGATGTTATATCCTCTGACCGATGGTTTTCCATTCGGGTTTTCTCGGGCGATAAATTCCAATCCTGTTTCTAAAACATGAACCATGGTCAGCCGACCAAAGCCCGACTATTGAATATAATGGTCATTATTGATAATTCTTAATTTGATATGTTTAAAAGGACCGAGACAATACCAACAACTACCTCGAGTACAGGCCATGAGTATAGAAACTATAACCACAGCCGATGATTTGGAGCGATTATTATGTCAGGTCAAAATGAAACTATCTCACTAACTGTAGAGAAGTCTATACCATCAGATGTTGGACACGGTAGAGCAAGAATTTCAGGAGATTCTGGTCTTGACTTGAAGCCCGGAGACATTGTACTAATAAAAGGGGAAAAGCGTTCCACTGCAGCCATATATTGGCGCAGTAGGCCAGAGGATAATAAAATGGCAATCATCAGAATTGACGGTATAATAAGGAAGAATGCCGGAGTTAGCCTTCGAGACAAAGTCACCGTTTCAAAAGTAGATGCTGAAGAGTGTAAAAAACTGGTAATCTCTCCAGTAATGGCTAACAAACAGAAAGTAAAGTTCGGACCTGGTATCGAAGGTTTTGCTCGCCGTGGTCTACAAAACCGTCCGGTAGTACAAGGCGACAGAATTTTCATCCCGGGAATGACCCTATTCGCCGAGGCGCTACCGTTTGCAGTGGTACAGACTACTCCAAAAGGAGTGGTTAAAGTAACCAATGACACAGATATTGTCATTAAAGACGAAGCAATTGATGACGATGATATCGGTCAATCAGAGGGAATCACTTACGAGGATGTCGGGGGTATTGGTCAACAATTGTTGAAAGTTAGAGAAATGATTGAGCTACCGCTCAAGCATCCTGAGCTATTCCGCAGACTTGGTATTGACCCGCCAAAGGGAGTTCTGCTTCATGGGCCTCCAGGCACCGGTAAGACGATGATCGCCAAGGCTGTTGCTACTGAAACCAACGCTCACTTCAAGAGTATCAATGGTCCTGAAATCATCAGTAAATATTACGGTGAATCAGAAAAACAACTTAGAGAGATTTTCGATGATGCGGCAGATAATGCACCAGCGATAATTTTCATTGACGAAATAGATTCAATTTGTCCAA
>CAXHFO010000135.1:0-5009 GCA_964015895.1 uncultured Candidatus Poseidoniales archaeon | reverse complement strand
GTATAAGAGACAGCTCCAAATGGGGTTAAGAAATTACTGAATTTTATTGATGAAGAAGTGATTAAAGACGGTGGCTATCAAAGAAATCAAATTGAGGTTAACTGGCACGGACATCAAGATCGTGGTCTAGGTGTTGCTAACAATATTGCTGCAGTTGAGGCTGGTGCAGATGTTATTCACGGAACGGCTCTTGGCGTAGGGGAACGGGCAGGAAATGCCCCAATGGATCAAACTTTGGTAAATCTCAAATTAATGGGTGTGATTAACAATGATTTGACTTTACTTGATGAGTATACTAGAATGGCGAATAAGTACATTGAAGTCCCATTGCCGCGCAATTATCCAATTTTTGGTACAGATGCATTTGAAACAGGTACTGGAGTCCATGCTTCAGCAGTTATCAAAGCAATGCGAAAAGGTGATGATTGGCTGGCAGACAGAGTTTATTCAGGTGTGCCTGCTGGTGATTTTGGACTTAAACAGGTAATACGTATTGGTCACATGGCTGGACGATCAAACATAATCTGGTGGCTTGAACAAAACGGCTATGAGGTTACAGATGAATTGGTCGCGCACATGTTCGAGGTCGCTAAAAACCAGAGTAGGAATATGACTGATGCAGAGATTGAATCCGAAGTGGCTCAATATTTGAATCGTTGATTATTCAAATTCTCGGTAAGTATCTGGATTAGTTTGGTTAGAATTTGAGTTAACCCACTCGCTATCAACACTTCCACCGCTCCATTCTCCATCTACTGCCACTTCGTCAACATCAACTTCGTCTCTCCATGACGGTTCTTCATCCGAACCACACACAATGAAATAGCCATTTTTATCGATCTGCTGCTCTAGTAGTCTTATATGTTTAGCGACCGGTAAAAAGTGCCCAACAGGCATTCCAGAGGCGGTAAATGGATTGGTTGCCGCCCCGATTAATAATCCATCTTCTGGGGCAACAATGTCGACAGTAAGTCCCGGAGTTGCGGGATCAGATATAGTTGCTATGACTTCCCCCTCTCTCATTACAGACCCGGAGGAGACAAACATATCGAGTAATCCTCCTTCACTAGCTCTAAGCCATCTTGAACCGCTTGCCAGCATCCTAAACCTAGGCCTATTTGGGGTTCCGGGTACCATCCTTAACGACCTGAGTATATTCAATACGCCATGTATTGCCACCTTTACAGTGGTGTTATCAATCAAATTTGCTCCCCCACCCTCATAAGTGATTGATGGTATATCTTGTTCATTTGCTGCTTTTCTAAGTGAGCCTTTTGGCGGTTTGGAGTCAAGTAAGATTTCTATGCCAAATGCCTTTGCTAGTATGTTAGAACTGGCATGAGCTAAATCAACTCTTATTTGTGGCATATTTGAGCGGCCTTTGGCTGCGCTGTGCAAATCGATAATCGCATCACTATCATTTAGTAAGTACTTCCATACTTGGGCTGCAACTCGCTTTGTCGTGGAGCCTTTAAAATCTCCAGGAAAATTTCGATTCAAATCTCGGCCATCGGGGAAGTATCTCGATTTACTTCGATATCCTGGCAGATTGACAACTGGCACAATTCTCAAAGTTCCTGCCATTTGATTTGGGTCTAATGATTTGCCGATGTCGGTAAATGCATTTGACAACAGATGTGTACATGCTGAAGCACCAGTTAATTCATCTCCGTGAATGCCACCCAGTACTGTGATTGTTGGGCCAGGTCTTATTCCGTGTATTACGGTGACAGGGATTGGCCATGGATCTCCTAAATCAACTTCTAGAAGCGGGACTGAAATCGTTCTTATCGTTCCTGGTTTGATTATTTTACGAAATAGTCTTATGTTGCCCCAGTCTGCTCCACGATCCCATTCAGGACGGTCTTCTGTTTGATGTGCAGCTAAGGCTTCTTGAATTGCCATTCTACGACGTTTTGGTAACTCATGGGCAACTCTTACTTTGGTCTTTTTGACCTTCTTACCCTTGCCCATGGCTAACCCAATCAGTCATTATCAATGAATTGTACTACTGAAAAATAGTCGCAATAAACAAGGACGTCTAATACTTGGAAAGGCCATGTCTGACCTAGGAGTTCAACAGATGTACGCACCAAATTCTATTTGTTTTGGTTGTGGGCCGGCAAATGAAAACGGATTGAGGATTTCCAGTCACCGCATTGAAAATGGATTGTCTATGGAATTTCAACCAAGTGACTTTCATCAAGCATTCCCCGGCATGATTAATGGTGGTATTATTGGAACATTGCTTGATTGTCACGGCAATTGGACTGCTGCGGTAGCACTTATGGATAACAATTCTTTGGATGAACCACCTTGTACAGTTACAGCTTCCTATTCTGTTAAATTAAGAAGGCCAACCCCAGTAGGCTACAAACTTATGGTTACCAGTCAAATTATCGAATTAGACGAGAACAAAGTAAAAGTCGAATTATTGCTCGAGGCTAACGGTAAAATCTGCGCTACAGGAGAAGGATTATTTGTCGCAGTCAAAGAAGGTCATCCTGCATACCATAGGTGGAATTAGATTAATGGCTAAACCTTCTAAACAACAACTAGAGCAACTAGATAATCTAAGGCTGATTGTTGTTGAAATTATGAAGGATATGGCAATATGGGAAAATTTTGATTTGAATTTATTATATCAAATACCACTTGCAGTGCTAAAGAGAAACGCAACACAACGTCACGGAGCAACAAAATGGCAGCGAGGCATCTCTAGAGATCAGTTGGGTCTAGAATTTGTTGAAGTAATAGAATTACATCCAGAATTATTGTCAGGAGATTGGAATGCATATGCTGCTTTTGTACTACATCATGAGTTTATTCATGCCTTAGGATTTCACAACCATAATGCAGAATTTAGACATTTAGAATATTCATGGCCCGGAGTTGAAGCAGGAGTAATAGGTCCAGAATTTACCGAATATTTACGAAGAAGGTCTGCTAAATGGTTGTGGAAATGTTTGACATGCTCCAAAAGTTTCCCGAGGAAAAAACCTAGCAAAGGGAAGTATAGGTGTAGAAAATGTTCAACTATTCTAACCGATGTCCAAACCTGATTACTTTTTCGATTTTTTCTTTTCTTTGCCCTTTTTGGCTTTTTGCTCTGCCTTGTCAATTACTTCTTCAACGTCCATGTCTGCATCTTTTGCAGCCTTTTTTATTGTGGTTTTTTCTGCTTCAGAAATCTCACCATCTTTGGCAGCAGATTTGACTGCTGCCTCAACATTCATTTTTGCCGCATCTTCGTCAGATATTCCCAAAGCAGTTTGGAAAGATTTCAATTCTTGGAGTTCCTCTTCGGTAATCACTCCATCCGACCATGCTGATTCGTAAGCCTCTAGCAAGAAATCTTTGTACGCTTCAGGATTTAGTAAAACATCTCTAATTAAACCATGATTTGGCGAAGAATCAATTGATTCCGACATGTCTAGTATCGCAATAGAGCGTCTAACTTCTTTGACTGCCATATCCTTTAGGCCATGTCCAGCCCAAACTGCACCGGCTGCAACAACCGCAGCTGCGAACCATCGCATGATGCTCTGGTCAACTAAATCACCTGGTTCAATTAAGTGAAATATACCTAATACTGCCATAGCAGCACCACACATGACCTCAACCCAATCATTTAGATCTGGTTCATCATCAAAAACCGATAACCTTTCATCAATTATCGAATCCATATCGTCGCTCATGTTAGATATGCAGTAGCCGGCGGGTTTTATTGGTGTCGGAATTATAATTTCATGCGTTGTCCTTTTGGACTATTGACATCACAGTCACCACATGGCAGACCAAGTTATGTCGATAAATGACTTGGTTTTGCCTGATAAGGCGAAGAAATTCTTCACCAAACAATGGGGTATTAACACACTACATCCGCCTCAAGCACAATCTATGGAAGCAATCTTTTCCAATCGTAATGCATTAATCGCAATACCTACTGCAAGCGGTAAGTCACTAATTGCTTATATTGCAATTCTCCGTAAATTATTACTCGAGGATATTGGTTCCAAAGCCATCTATATTGTACCGCTTAAGGCCCTAGCTTCGGAGAAATTTGAAGACTTCAAGGCGCTTGGTAAGGCATTGAATTTAACTATTGGTTTGGGTATTGGAGATTCTTCTTCAGAAGCAAAAAGGATTGACGAGTGTGACATACTTGTATGCACTTCTGAAAAATTAGATTCAATAATCAGAAACCGTTCCCAGTCAATGTCAAATGTTTCAATTATTGTATCAGATGAATTTCATTTGCTAAATGATGCATCTAGGGGTCCAACTTTGGAAATTAATTTAACAAAGTTACGTTATTTGAGGCCTAATGCTCAAATTATTGCTCTGTCTGCAACGGTAGGGAATTGCGAACAACTTTCAAATTGGCTTGATGCAGAATTGATAATTTCAAACTGGCGACCAGTTGCTTTAGAATATAGTACATTTCATGATTTACATTTGGAGCCTAGAATGGTACAATCCGCTAATTTATCAGATAATGCAGATTTACTTAATCCACCAAGAGATCTTGAAGGCCCTAAATCACATCCAACTTGGGTGGTTTTAAATGATACAATAGACACTGAAGGCCAACTATTAATCTTTGTTGGAACCAGGAAAAGTGCTGAATCCGAGGCGGTAAAATTAGCTAAAAGAGTCTCTAAAAAACTTTCCACAGAAGATGTTGAAAGAATTAGTAAATTAAATGATATAGCATCTTCTATAGAGGGTGGCCGCCAATCTGCGATGGGTGAGAAACTAGTGCAATGTATTCGAGGAGGAACTGCTTTTCATCATGCGGGCTTAACTCATAATCAAAGAAAAGTAGTTGAAAACGCCTTCAAAGAAGGAATTTTGACTTGTTTATCTGCAACCCCTACGTTGGCTGCAGGGGTAAACCTTCCTGCACGAAGAGTACTAGTTCGAGATATCAAAAGGTGGGATGACGGAATGAGTCGGCCTTTGCCAGTTATGGAGGTTAGGCAAATGCTAGGTAGAGCGGGTAGGCC
>CAXHFO010000134.1:0-5018 GCA_964015895.1 uncultured Candidatus Poseidoniales archaeon | reverse complement strand
GCTAGAAGATTTACCGCCGACCCTAAGGCTGAACGTGTTTTCCGGGCAAAATTAGACCAATCTTTGGCGGAAATTCGCAAATCACAACAGTATTTTACTAACTCTGACGGCAAGACAGTGAAGCTTAGAACTAGAACTGAGATTGATGATATCAAAAATAGCATCAATGAATGGCGGTCTTTTTTTGACCGTCATAGTAGCTCCAAACAATTATTTCAAGGGCCAATTACCAGCGACTCTAGAGAAGATACATCGTACTATGAGATAATCGAAAATGCTTGGCTAGCAAAGTTGACCGGCAGTGAAATGCCTGATGAATTATCGCTTAACAAGGATGGATTACGGCAATGGGGTAAGTTTGATTTGGTCAAAGAAATTAGTAAATTTGCTGATGCAAGATGCGGTTTTAGATTCCAAGATGCGACTCCTAGCATGGCCCTACTACTCTTACAAAACGGGAAAATATCGGTTGCTGAAGTGTTAGATATGAGGCTTGATGCTCGAAAACGCGATGGCAAGAATCCATTTCCAAGACAGTATGATGACGGGCTAGTACAGCATAGCAAACAACAAGGAGAGGTTGATGGAGAACTCGAAATTACCAATGGAAGAACTGATTTGCGGCATTTGCCGTTCGTCACCATTGACCCTCATGATGCTAAGGATTTTGATGATGCAGTCTGCCTAGTTCAGCAAAATGGTAAGACTACTCTTTGGGTTGCTATTGCCGATGTGGCACATTATGTCAGACTGGGAACTAGACTAGACGCAGCGGCTCGAGCAAGAGCTACATCGGTGTATTTACCGCACACTGTATTACCTATGCTACCACCTAGGCTAGCTGATGATTTGTGTTCTCTTAGAGCAGATGTTGACAGGCTTGCCATGGTAATTGCTATGGAATTAGATAATAACTCAAAGGTCACTAAATCAGCGGCATATGAAGCAGTGATCAAGGTAACACAAAATCTGTCATATGAGGATTCTATCGGCGATGAGCGGTTTGATTCGATGTTTGAACTAGCCAAAATATGGCAAGACAGAGAGGTCAAACTTAACATCACAAACGCAGAAATGCGGCCGCGGATATTAGATGATGAACAAATCAAAGTTATGGTTAAATGGCCTACTGATGCAACAAGGATGATTGAATCGTTTATGGTTGCTACCAATGCTGCTGTTGGTCATATGCTTGGTAAATTAGCTGCCCCGCTGCCATGGCGTTGTCACGCACCACCTGATTCTGGTGAAGTCAAAGAATTGAATGCTAAATTATCATCCCTTGGCGTTAACATCGAATTACCGATGCCGTCATTCAAAACCCACGGACAGAGTGATAGTGATGAATTATCCAATTTACTTGGGGCCTGGGCAAATACCACCGTTGAGCCAATTGCCCCCCCAAAGGCTGCAAAGCCAGACGTCGAAGATGTGCCACAATATCTTAGTGAAGTGTTAGACCCTCAAGCCAGGCAGGACATTTTAGATTCGCTTGCTGATGCCCAAAACGCTGCTTCGAAACTGGACAATAAAACCCGGCGAGTGGTTGACCAAGGGTTGTTTCAACTAATGCAAAGAGCCAATTATTCTGCGAATAATTTAGGCCATTTTGGGTTAAACCTCGACGCGTATGTTCATTTTACCAGCCCGATTAGAAGATATCCTGACCTAATGGTGCACCGGCAATTAAAGAGCCAGCTTAACCAAAGCGAGTGGGCCCATGATTTAGCAGACACGGCTGATATTGCCGAGCATTGTAGTAAACAATCAGTGATTGCCAAATATATTGAGTGGGAATTGGTGGCCAATGCTTATCATATTCATTTACTGCGAGGTGGAGAAATTGACTCGATTTCGCAAAATAATTTCCCCGAGCTAATAGAAAAATCATGGCCGGCAAGAATTGTTGGACTAAGAACTCCTTGGGTATTTTTAGATCTCAATGATGATGGGGCAATTCAAGGCAGAATGCACCTAAGGCAAATGGGTAGCAAACAGCGATTGAATATCGATGAAAACGGGTTAGAGGTCAGCACTGCTGAACCAGGCAGGAATGGTGAGGTTAGAGTAATTGCCAAACTCGGAGAACATTACCCTTGCCGACTGCGTGGTATCGATATTTGGGGCGGTTCTCTTGACTTGGCGCCAAAGTAATTTTTGTTGATAAGATAGTTTATAGTGGCTAGAATAATCCAAAACCATAGCGAATGGAATCTCATTGAACGGGAATATTGTTACTGAAGTGAAATAATGAGTCAAGATTTAATGCGCCTAGATATTCAAGGGATGACGTGCGCAGCATGTGTCTCATCTGTTGAAATGATAGTCAATAAGCATGAATCTGTCAAAGCGGTAAATGTCAATCTGCCACTCAATAGTGCAGCAATTCAATTACACGATAATGCACCTGAATCAGTCACTGATGAAATAATTCAAAAAATCCAGCAAGGCGGTTTTGGCGCATCGCGACCAAAACAATCCAAGGATAGAAGATCGATTCTTGAACAACATGTTTCGTTGGAAGGACGTAAAGCCGCACTAGCGTTGATTCTAGCATTACCAACGATATATCTCACGATGTTCGCCGATGATTTAGGAGATTTTTCGGGATTTGATTTACGCTTATTACTCGCCGCAATTATGACAATTCCGGTTTATTTTTGGTCTGGTTTTGGTTTTATTACTAGCGCTTGGAAATCGATTCGCCGAGGTGGCGCCAACATGGACGTTTTGATACACCTTGGCACCAGTGTCGCTTTTATCTGGTCGTGCGGAGTTGTCTTAGCGGGAAAATATGACAGTTTACCAAGCGTGTTAGTTAACGCAGAACACGTGTTTTTTGATGGCGTTGTATTCATTATCGGTTTTGTCTTACTAGGTAATTATCTTGAGTCCGCTGCCAAATTAAAAGCCACTGATGCCATTCATTCACTAATGCAATTACAACCTAATCAGGCAAGGGTTGTTGCTGATGATGAATTTACTGAAATGGTCGATGTGGCTTTGGTAAAGGTTGGTACACTAGTGAAAATAAAGACTGGTGAAACTATTCCAATCGATGGCATACTCGAAGATTGTAAAGCAAGTATTGACCAGTCCACCATGACTGGTGAGGCTTATCCGGTACGCAAGAGTTCCGGCGATGAAGTCTACGGCGGAACTATTGTACTGGATGGGACTGTGTTATTGAGAACCAATAAAGTCGCTGAAGACACCTTACTAGCTAACATAATATCTATGGTTGAGGATGCGCAATCTGGTAAAGCCCCAATCCAAAGATTAGTTGACAAAATCTCGGCAATCTTTGTCCCTGTTGTCATCATCCTAGCGATTGTATCTGGTTTATTTTGGGCAACATTTGGTCATGATATGATTGATAATCCAATGAATTCAGGCTACGAACTAGCTTTGATGGTCATAATTTCTACCTTAGTAATCGCCTGCCCTTGCGCGCTTGGTTTAGCCACGCCTATTGCCCTAGTCATTGGTACTAGTGTTGGGGCACAAAATGGATTGCTGATCAAAGGTATCGATGCATTAGAATCAGTCAATCGGTGCAAGGTAATGGTCGTTGACAAGACCGGTACTGTAACAATGGGCAGGCCAAGAGTCAGTCATATCGAAATAATTGATTGTGAAGTCAAAGAAATCCTTTCGATTGCTGCAGCATTAGAACAAGAATCTGTCCACCCTCTAGCATCAGCAATCATTACCTCATGGTCCAATGTCACCAGTGATAAACCGAAAATTAACGACATTCAAACCATGCCTGGAATGGGTATGGTTGGCGAATATTCTGGTCAGGTTGTCGCTGCTGGTAATTTAGCATTGATGGTCGAAGTTGGAGTTGAAATTGATTCTGAGATGAAGCAGCGAATTACCAAGTCAACCAAGAAAGGCATCTCGATCGTATTTGTCTGTCGGGGAGCTAAACTGTTAGGCTGGATGGAGCTATCTGACCGAATCAGAGATAGTTCCAAAATTGCCGTTAAGCGGGCAAAGCAACTAGGCCTTGAGGTGGTTATGTTAACCGGGGATAATCAAGTGTCGGCTGAGACAATTGCTAATCAGGTTGGCATTGAGAAAGTGATTTCTGGCGTCAAGCCAAACGAAAAAGCTGAACAAATAAAATCATTACAATCTGGAGGCAGTAAGGTCATCATGGTTGGTGATGGCATCAATGATGCAGCGGCCTTGAGTATTGCTGATGTTGGAATTGCCATGGGTGCTGGCTCAGACATTGCCCTTGATGCAGCTGATTTCGTCTTAATCCGTAACGATCTAATCGATGCGGTCTCTTCGATTGAATTGGGCAATGCTACTATGCGTAGAATACGCAGTAACCTTGGCTGGGCGTTTTCTTACAATGTAGTTGGCATACCGTTAGCAATGGGGTTATTACTGCCATTCACCGGATTTTTACTCCCGCCTGCCTATGCTGCAGCAGCAATGTCATTATCCTCAGTAAGCGTAGTTGGTAACTCGTTAATTTTACGTTGGTGGCGCCCGATTGCTGAGTGATGATAAGCAAAGCCTTGTTAATCACCATACCTTGGTTATACTATGAGCGAGAGAGTTCACAACCTAGCAATTTACGGTATGACCTGTGGCTGCTGTACTGGCAGAGTTATGCGAGTTTTACAATCAAATCCTGAAGTATTAGACGCTAAATTATCTTTTGAGAATGATTCGGGAATCATCAAGACCACCGATAAATTAAGCACTGATAAGGTGATTATTATGGTCAACGAGGCTGGATTCATAGCTTCTGCATAAGCGCTTAATTGAAATGATAGAGATGACGCCCAAAGTTTGCGCGGGGGTCGCCCAGCTTGGTCAACGGCGGTGGGTTTAGGTCCCATTCCTTATCGGTTCGCAGGTTCGAATCCTGCCCCCCGCACCACGATTTATGGTAAAATAAACGCTCGTATCTAAGTACACTGCCTGTCCTCAATCAAATTAATTGAGCGCTGTCTGTTTATTTGTGAAAACATGAGGCTATGTACTACGATGTTGGC
>CAXHFO010000133.1:0-5039 GCA_964015895.1 uncultured Candidatus Poseidoniales archaeon | reverse complement strand
CTTTGTGAGCCATGCTAACTATAGCAAGTGCATCGGACATTAGTTTAGCTAATTCGATAGAAGAAAGTCTTGGAGCAATCCATAATTCTACTGAATTATTTTTTGCGTGGGTTTTTAATTGGTTTTTTTCGGCATCAGTGCCGCCCCCAACATGAGCGAGAGAAACTCCAGTTCCAGACAGCATTGATATGGTTTCCATGGTTGCTTTAGCCCAGTTAGCGGTACCAACTGTAACAACATACTCGGATTGGGTTATTTGGGTTATTGGATTGATTGTATTACCGACATCACTTGGATATTCCTTGCGATCTATGCATGGATGCAGTACTTCACATTCTATACCATAAACATCCCTTGAACGTTGGGCAGAATAATGTGAATTGCCACTAACTAAAAATGATGGGTTACTGGAAAATTTCCTAACGATTGATAAATCGTTTTTGCGGCCTTTAGAGAGAATTAATTTGGTAATAAATGCTGGTCGTTTTAATTTCCCGTTCAGTTTTCTATGGAGTGAATCTTCATGATATCCTCTGTGAGGCTCGTGGAGATATAGATGTGCTGTTTTGGTTTTGGGAATCATTTCCATTATCGCAAGGTATCCATCCCCACTAACAATGTGGAAATAATCAAAATTCTCGATTGCCTCAAGTAGGCCTTCGCACTTCCTCCATTGTTGTCTAGAGGATTTGTGTACCCCATCAAAAATTTGAGAAAGTGGGGAGTTTGGTGGATTCCAGGGTGTTGGTGGTGAGAAAATTTTGATGTTGTTTTCTCGACATACATTTGATAATTTTGTTGATGGGTTTAGTGTTGCAACGCTTACATCATACCATTGTTGTAAATGAGGTAAGCACCTGATGAGATCTCGCTCCGCGCCCCCCATTCGGTTGATGTTGCCTTTCGCGACAAGCAGGCTTGGCTTACTGTCGCTCATGTCCATTGGTAAATGTGACAACTATATGTTAACAACTATCAAAATGTTGTTTTTATTTGGTAAATATTAGGCCGTCATCGCCTTCTTTATTATTGTACATTTGCTGAAGAACTACCCCTCCAATGTCGGTTGGGTGAGTTTCGTTTTTACTAGGAATTGTTAGTTTAGTGAATTGTTTGGGAATTAATGAAAGGAATTGTTCAACAGTTACATCAGCTACATTCTTTAGGTGATGGGGTAAAAATTCGACAATTAATGTGTTGCAATTGGCTAATATTTTTGTCATACCTTGCATAGCAAAATATTCTGAACCTTCAATATCTATTAACACCAAATCGAAATTATGCTCATCTAGATAGTCATCTAAAGAGTGTGCTTGAACATCAATTACCTCGGGATTATCATAACGATACATGTATTCGTTGTTTTTTGGAAGGCGTTTGCTGCCCCCTGAATTAACAATATTCATTTGGAATTTTATTGTCTCTTGTTTAGAACTGGCAGCAATATTGTGGATTGATACATTTTCTGCTTTGTTAAGGTGGATATTGGTTTTTAGCAGGTTGAAATTGTTAGGGTTGGCTTCAATACCGACCACTTTATTGCAATTTTTAGCTATTGGAATTACTAGCGATCCAATATGTGCTCCGACAATTAGAACGTTTGATTTAGTAGTGATTAATTGGTTTATTCTAGCTATTTCATCTAAACCATAACTGCCATAATTCCTAAGTTTATACCCAACTTCTAAATCTCTTGGATCTACTGCTAGAATGCCGTTTTTACTGTCAACTATTACTGACTTTACTCCATCGCCTAGTTGACGACTAATCTTTGCTGATTGCCTATTCTTTAGAAAGAAATTCATCCGCCAAAACAAGGCTTTGAGCATATTGAATCCTCAATTGAATTTCATTATGTGATTGCACTCTGGGTATGAACAGGCAACAGTGTAACGATGTTTCTTTGGTTTTGGAATTTTTAACCGGCAACCACACATATCACATTGAATTGTGAGAGTTTCCAATTCTTTGGGTTTTTCAACATCTCCTAATACTCTACCAGCAGTATTTTGTGACCAACCTATAGAATCAGTATAGTTGTCTGATTTTTTGATTTTATTTTGCCTTAGGGATAAACGCATTTTGCGTTTCTTTTTCCTTGGACGTGGGGCTTTGCCATCTCCTCTCGGTCTTCTGGGTCTTTTTGTAGCCATTCCAATCAACTACCGGTAGAGGTATTCATATTCAATCGCTTCGGAAAATAGAGTATTGGAATAATTACATTATTTGATAAACTAGAGGGTTAATCGGGTTGTATGAAAGTGGCTGTTTTTGTCTTGTCTGCTATGTTTTTAGCACTAAGTGGTAATATTGGGCTTGAACAAGTTGAGCCGCAACAACACACAATAATTGTAGATAGTAATAATCTGCGATTTAATCCAGAGTCGATAACGATTAATGAAGGAGATAGTGTGAACTTCTTGTGGAGTGGGGAGCTTTTACCGCACAATTCTGTAGAGGAAAATGGTGTTTTTGACAGTGGGGATGCTGAGGAAGATGTGGATTATACCTACACTTTTGATTTTGATCAGGCTGGTACATATGATTTCTTTTGTGAGCCACATCAATCAGTTGGTATGAAGGGTGTAATCACGGTGTTAGATGTGGAACAAATAATTGAAGATTCCAATCAAAGTATAGTATCACAAAATGTGATGGACTACGATGATGATGATAATGGGGTAGTGATAGTTGGAAGTTTTGTTTTTGGTTTTGGATTATTGTTGTTAATTTATTTTAGAACAAGAATAAGTGATGTATATGTTTTGTAAAAACGCGATAAATGTGGAGATAAAAATAATTACTATTCGATAATATATGATTTTCCATTTTCCGGTGAGTGCGGGGTAATTCCATTCTTTGCCAATTCTTCAACAAGGTGTGGTCTAGCGGTTTCTGGGTCTGAATGATATATCACGACATCGTTTGGATCACAAGCATAAATGAACTCAGTGATTTCTTTATGCCCTGCATGGGTTGAAAAAGAAAATTTCTGCCAATCGAGAGAAATACTGGTTTCTTTACCAAAAATATTGATTTTTGATTCGGTTTGTAACTTTCTGCCACCAGTATCTTCGGCCTGATATCCAGTAAAGAATATCTCATTTTCCTTTTGATGTCTAAGTCTGTTAAGGTACCAAATTGCCGGTCCGCCCTGCAACATACCAGACGTTGAAATTATAACATCTGAATCAAGGGCTTTTTTACGATCTGATTTGCTTGATACTCTTCTAGACCAGTTCCATGCATCATTGAGAAGTTTTGGGTCTCTGATAAATCTACTATTTTCTAGTTGTAATTTAGCAATCCTTTTCCCCATTCCATCAACATGGACATCTAGTTCTGGACAGTGTTGATATAATCTAATTAGCATATCTTGTGTTCTACCATTAGCAAAGGCTGGAATTAATACAGTACCACCATTATCGGTAACGCGTATGATATTTTCAATGAACCTGGCAGTCTCCTGTTCTTGATTTGCATGGTTTTTCCCTGCGTAAGTTCCTTCGATAAATAACAAATCTACATCCTGGGGTTCTGCTCCACTAGTTAGTGGCGAATTCCTACTATCAAAATCCCCGGTAAACAAAATTTTCTTTTCCTCTGACTCTAATTTTAACATTGCTGCACCTGGTATATGGCCGGCGTTAAGTAATTCTAACTCCCAATTATTTTGTTTCCATGGTTCATTAAACTCATGAGTAATCCAAGAATTCATGGCAGTATCTATATCTCTTTTATCCCAGGGAAGTGGATACTTTTCTATGCTACTTATTTTATAACAATCATTCCACATCATACGTGATATCTCTGCAGTTAATTGAGTTCCGTGTAGATTAGTATTGTAATTAGCTGGTAGCCATGGTGCCATTCCTAGGTGATCTACATGAGAATGTGTGATGATTGCGTCTTTTACAAAGGGAGCTTCTTTAGGATATTTTGGTGGATTTGTTGGAGCAATACCATAATCTAGAAGTAATCTATTTTGGGTTTTATCTTCGAGAACTACTCCGACATTTCCGACTTCATTTCCACCACCTAAGTAGTGATACCTGAAACCTCTTTCGACCTGTTCATCTGGATAACCGGTAGTCCTGCCCGGGTTGTAGAATACCATGATAACGTGTTATGCACGAAGTCATTAGCGATTTAGTTGTTGTATATTTTTACCTGCCACCCCTTTATTTCCTGTGGAAGATATAATTGTTCAGAGAAAGGTAAATTCTTACTTTTTATTCCATTATATTATAGACTATTTTCAACATACTAACAATGACGTTTAACTAATTATGGTTTTTATTATGCTTTTAACTAATTATATCAAAAAAAACATACGCAGTGGAAATAGGGGGGTATTTTACAGTAGTTGCATTAAATCTGAATAATTAAAATATAATTTCTAATGAAGAAAATAAACTGTTTATCAAACTTACCAGTTTCCATTGTAATACACATAAGTTCCAAATGTTGTTCTCTGCAGCATCACGTTATGGGGAGAGTTCCTGACCATGTCTTTGAGGTTAATGAAGACAAATGTTTTGGTTGTGGAGCTTGTATAGCATTGTGTCCAGTTAATGTGTTAGATCTAGTTGATAGGATGATTATAGTTAATGAAGAGAAGTGTACTCACTGTGAATTATGTATTCCATCTTGCCCAGTATCTGCTCTAGATATAGTGGAGAATTGATTTTAATGTCATCAATAACAATTACTGGCGGCGGTTTAATAGGACTTTTCTGCGCCGATATATTATCATCAAATCACGATGTAACAATAATTGAAATAAATGCGGAAATAGGATTTCCAGCAAATTTTCCAGGAATTATTAGTGAAAATAATAACATATCAAAACTTCTAGATTCTCAGGAACTATCAAATCTGTATATATTTGACAACGATAACCAAATAAATTTTCGAACAGAGTGGTTCGTTAAATTATTATCACATAAACTAGCTAGAAATAAAGTGGATATTATTCACAGAACTAGAATAGAATCTACTTCAATTAATAAAAATCAATTAAATTTAGAATTGAAGGG
>CAXHFO010000132.1:0-5082 GCA_964015895.1 uncultured Candidatus Poseidoniales archaeon | reverse complement strand
CCATCCCTTTTGGCTATAGAAAGGACTACTCCTTCAACATTAGCCCTTGTCCTCATCAACCCAATTCTAGTTAATTCTAGATTGTTAGTTGATTCTATATTATCCTCTTTGAGTGATATAATCTCGCTTTTATGATCTAAGTATAATCTAGAATTACCCCGCCACACTCCAGGAAGTGCGTTAATTATCATCACCTCACCGTCTGAATAGTCATGTAGTTTTGGAAATGAATTAGGCTCGCTCTCTTCAACAGTAATTTGAGTACCTGAAACACTCACCATCGCCCCTAGTACAGGTTCTGAGTAATGATTTGGAAGAGGACCCCATTGTCCAGTAAATTTCCCTTTGACATTAATTCTGGATTGAATTTCGCCAATCTTTTGGCTTGGCGGCGAAATCTTAACCTCAATTTGTTCTAGATTAGTTAGAAAATCAGATTCTTGTTCTATGTTCTTCTCGCCAAATGAACACCAAAAGCATCCAGCCGATTTTTTACATGGCTCTGGATAATCATCGGGAAATTTAACTGGTCCCTCGCCTAAATCAAGCATTTCTCTATGAATTTTCTTATACTTCTGGCCTAACTTTGTCATCTCTAAGTCACTTGGGACCTCATATTGAATCCTTACAGGGTTATCTAGGTACCAACCTTCGATTCCGTCAACTATTTGTTTTTCATGAGTTTCATGCCAAAGCCAAGCATAAAAATTCAATTGATGTGTCAATGATTCTGCAAATTTTGAAGAAGGATTACCTGATTTAATATCAATTAATCTTATGTTACCATCCCATCTTAGCACTAAATCTAGTTCTCCAGCAGCCCAGCCATCTGGATGGAACAGTCTTTGTGGTTGGTGTACCCTAGGATCCTTTACCCAAGGTCTAGCAATTTCCCAAGCCTCATCCCAAGCAACTGGTTGGCCAAACTTTTTCCAAGTAATAGTCTCATCTTTAGACCAAGACCTCATACCAAAATTCCTTACTTTGTCTGCAATCGGGAAAATCGGTTCTTCGCCCCAAGCAGGGCTAGATATCCTAAATGGTGATTCGCCTTTCCTAAACTGTTCAAGATACGGGCCACCATTAGACTTGTAGCACTTTTCAACTTCCTCTAAAAATAGGGATAAACCATTCTTTATTTTTCTAGATAATTCTTCAACATCTACATCTTCCCAGCTTTGTTCAGCATTTTGCCATATGGTTGAGTCCCAATTTTCTTTACCTAATTGGAAGCAATGCTTTGCCTCATCATCTGCTAAATTGTAGCACCATTCTCTCAACCCTTCTAGTGAGTTTATACTAACTGGCCTTCTCATAAGTATTGAACAAATTGAATCCTCAAGTACAATGCCCAATACCTGATATATCGACTTAGGGCTGGATAATCCTAACTTATTACCTAGGAAAAATTGTTTTGAACAACGTAAATATTTAGTTAATGATGATGCTGAAAGTCGCGTTCTAGTTCGGCTTAGTGGTCCGCCGGAGGGTGGTGTTCCAAAAGGCATATCAATCAACTTTCATGAATCAAATGAGTAGTAATCTCCAGAAGATTGTTGCTCCCTATCTTTCCTACTATCTGGCTTATTTATTCTTGGACGCTTGGAGTCATGGTCTCTTCTGAAAGTAATATTTACGTTCTCTAAGAATTGATTCATACCTTCACGAAGTGGGAATGGGCCTTTAGCAATTCCATTAGTGCCGCCAAGCCCATCAAATACTAACAATGAATCACTTAGAATATCAATAAAATATACATCGTGGTCAATAACAAAGGCAGACTTCTCGTTTGATTCCATGGTTCTTCTTATCGCCTTTGCCGCTTCCATTCTAGCATTAGCATCAAGGTGAGCTGATGGCTCATCAAGCAAATATAGGTCTGCATCTCGGCCAAGACAGATGGCAATAGAGACTGCTTGTCTTTCTCCACCAGACAATTTCTTTACTCTTTTAGGAAGTAATTTGTCTACCCCCAAGGCCTTGATTACATTTACATTGAATTCACCACTTCTCCACCTGGCACCAATTTCACTATCAAGCCATAGTTGAACACTACAATCGATATCAACATCGATATGTTGGGGTTTGTAAGATATTTTCGGATTTTGGTCTACCCATCCATCCTCATATTCTAGTAATCCTGCTAGGATTTTCATCATTGTTGACTTACCTGTTCCGTTTGGGCCGACTACCCCGACAACTTCACCTCTGTGGACTGAACCTTCTTGAGTGTCTAGGGTAAATTCGCCAAGGGTTTTTTTGATGTTAGACCATGATACAATCTTACTACCAACACCAGTTTTTCTATCACGATGGTTAAGGAATTTTATCGGTTTACTCCTTATCCTTACATTTTGCTCGGTTAAAAATCCATCGAGATATGCATTGATCGCTTGTCTTGTTGTTCTGGCTGGAGTAAATACTCCAAATGCACCTTTTTTACCATATACGATATGAACCAAATCTGCTAGTACATCCAAGACTGCTAAGTCGTGTTCAATAACGATGACCCGTTTAGTTTCAGATAATTTTTGGATTATTTTTACTATCTTCATCCGCTGATAGATATCTAGGTAGGAGGATGGTTCATCAAAGAAATAAACATCTGCTTCCCTCATTAACGTAGCACATATCGCCATACGTTGTAGTTCTCCGCCCGAAAGTTGTTGTATCTCTCTGTCGAGTAATTGGTTTAATCCAAGTTCTTTTGTTACTTCGTCAAAGATTTTCCTCTCATCTACTTTGGACAATAAACTTCGAACAGTTCCATCTATTCGTTTAGGCAATTTATCTACATTTTGAGGCTTGACCGCAATTTTTACTTGATCTTCTTTTACTGCTAGTAAAAAGTCCCTCAATTCCCCCCTAGGTAATGTTTCAATAATATCATCCCAATCTGGTGAATCGTTTTCCCAGTCACCTAAATTTGGTACAAGACGGCCTGAAAGAGCATTAATTGCGGTTGATTTTCCCATCCCGTTTGGGCCTAAAATGCCAACGACACTATCTTTTGAAGGGGTTGGTAATTTAAACAATCGAAAACCGTTTAATGAGAATCTATGAATCATATCTGTTTCCAATTCTGCTGGTAAGTTAATAATTACAACTGCATCATCGGGGCAGTGCTTCGCTCTAATAATACACGGTGGACAAGCAGATTCTAGAATTTTGACCTTGTCTCCATTCACTTGTATACACTCTGCACCGCAAGTTCCAGCCCACTTTTTCATGTAGTCGTATGCATTACTATTTGGTTTGCAACGATCCTCAATTAACACTGCAATCCTGATAATTAATCCCTCCCTATAATTATCTCCAAAATAAAGTACCTTTCAAACACTTTGTCTATATTGAACCCTTAGGGCCAATAAATTGCATACTGTGGTCAAATCAAACCTTTCAGATGCTCGTGTCCCTTAACCAACTTAATTGTACAAGGGGTTGGGAACTTCATGTATGCCTTTCTCAAAGCATCTCTTGCTGTTAAGTAAAATTCTGGATTAACTTGAATCGATATTATTCTTTGACCGCGCTTTACTCTTGCTGCAGTTCCTACATTCTTTCCAAAGGCACAGCGCATACCTTGTGATACACGGTCTGCACCTGCACCTGTTGCTTGCTTGTTTTCTCGCAATACGTGATGTGGGAATGTGTGGATTCTCAGGGCATAACCTTGTGCACCAGCGCCGTTTCTGATGGTGGAGTTAGAAATAACACGAGCTGCTTCTAGAGCTGTGTGTCTGATTTGACAGCTGTTATCTGCGATTAGTTCCAGTACTACCGGGAACTTGCCAGTCTCCGCAGCAACACGGTTTCCAACGTGAAATTGGTGGATTCTATTATTTGGGACACCGCCAATATACTTTCTTCTAGTATATGCAGGACCCTTTAATCTGCGGTACATTGATGCTGGTTTACGTGCCATAGTATGCCTCCAAGCATTCCTGCGAATGATGTTCCCTTTATCATCCCTCCGCAAGCCGGCTATCCATGAAAATTAGTAATTTAGGATTTAGAATCTATAATGGTGAAAGGCTTGATGTGCTATATCATCCACGAAGTAACATGGCGAAGGTCTGGAAGCAGATTCTGAAACAGGAGTCTGAACATCAGTGGCTTGCCATAGGAGCCTTCTTTGTCTTCATAATTCTGGGAGCAGTGATGATAAAGGGCACTAGTTTTATTCCTGGAGTAGATCTAATAGACAATGAAATGGGTGATGATTTCAGAATCATGGAATCCGCATATATTGACGAAAATGAAAATTACTTACTGACCTACAATCAAGGCGACTATGAGTTGATTTGGTCAAAACATGGAGATTCGACAACCATAATTGGATCAGATTCAAACCATGATGCGAGTTCAATTGATTTTATCACTAAACTATCAAACGATACCATCATTATTCCTCAAGAAGAATCATCGATGTTGTTAATAAAAGACGGGAATATATTCCCCTATGAGACAAATTACGGGGATGACTTTTTTTCCATCATACACATTGTGCAAACTCAGCAACAAAGCAATGATAATTTTCTAATGCTCACAACTGAAGCAGACGGAAAATATGGTTTTCGCGGCCTCAATTCAAGTGGTATTACCAGTTCACCTACCCCAGATAATCAAAATGTAGAATGGCAAAAAGTAGCGAGTGTTAGCGACCAACTATGGATTGCAACAGGAATTTATGTCCCCTCACCAAGTATCGGAGAAGATAGCCCCGCAACACCTTCAATACGTCCTGTTTATGCTTCAATTATTTGGAATGGTGGATATACGGCACCAATGATTAGTTACCTAGCCCCCATAGACTCTAAAGAAGTTGGAGAATACCATTCGATAATTAACTACAACCATGATGAAGTTATAATTGCAGGCACTCACAAGACAATTAGATTTAATCACGTAACTAACTCGGCAGAAAAAATAGATTTTGCTAGTGTCGCTGGCATTAGTGATGATTGTAATAGTGCATGGTTGTTTAACGGCATGGATTCTCGTTCCGTGCTTAGAATTTCGGAAGACAGCCATGAGACTGTCTCTTATACACATCTGACGCTGCCGACGAAGGTTCGAGTG
>CAXHFO010000131.1:0-5153 GCA_964015895.1 uncultured Candidatus Poseidoniales archaeon | reverse complement strand
CTCTAGCTTTCTGGAATGTTCACTGCATACTTGATGGCCTAGTCCTCTTGAACCAGAGTGAATCATGGCCAATAATTGCCCTTCATACAAGCCCCATTGTTTGGCAGTTTCTTGGTCAACAACTTGCTCAACCGATTGTAATTCCATGAAATGATTGCCACTGCCTAGAGTTCCAAGCGCCCTAAGTCCCCGCTCTAATGCTCTAGATGAAAGGTCGTTATCTTCTACTTCCAGTAGTCCATTTGATTCCAGTACCGCAAGGTCCTCATCATAGCCAATTCCTAATTCAACTGCGGCTTGAGCACCACCTTGAGTGAGTTGTTTAATTTCAGTCATATTGATGTCAAGTCCGCCCTTACCTGAGGCACCGGCGGGAATTCTTCCGGCAATTCTGCCGCCGAGTTTTTTGATGTTTGGAATATCGTCAATGGTGGCTTCTAATGCCAAAACTCGCACTCCACAATTAATGTCAAAGCCAACAGCACCAGGTGAGATTGCTCCACCATTGTCCCCGTAATTGACGTCGGTGGCAATTACTCCGCCAATCGGTAAACCATAGCCAAAATGCCAGTCTGCCATTGCCCAGGCTTCACCCACTATTCCTGGCAATTCTGCTGCGTTAACCAATTGTTCGGGTCCCCTATCATCAATATGGTTGCTAAGGTGTTGCTGGTCAGTTACAATACGAGCATCAACATTCATTTTCCCATGGGCTTTGATTCTGACCGTTCCGTCATCTTGTGATTCAAGATGCTTGCGCCAATCCTCGCCCATGGATGCGGGTGTCTGCATTTACCTTTGAGGATTGTCGATAAACTGGCAGATTACCCGTAGGGTTCAATACATTGTTTATGTTGGCAAGATTGTCCAGTAGGTGACTCTCATGGTTATGGCTCCCATCGATTTAGCAGTCTTTCATGAGAATGGCTACATTCGAAAACAATGTCGAGTAACCGGCTTGTGGTTTTGGACTTCAAATCACGATCGTGATACTTGCGGTGATACTAGTGAAGATGAGTATACCTTCATTGGCAGTCCACTAATTAGCGGTTTTGACATGCGTGGAAAGGAACTAAAGGACGCCATGCGTGAAGCATTTCTAGGTTTTTTTGAAGAGCGTGAACATACCATAATAGAACCATATCCGATTCTAGCCAGATGGCGAGATGACATTCACTTGACTATCGCATCAATTGCTGATTTTCAACCACATGTAACCTCTGGTTTGGTCGATCCACCAGCAAATCCTTTGACTATTTCGCAGCCTTGTATTCGTCTAACAGATGTTGATGCTGTTGGCCGTAGTGGACGACATTTGACTACTTTTGAGATGATGGCGCATCACGTTTTTAATCGACCTGATGAGGGTAAAATGTACTACTGGATGGAAGAATGTGTGAGGTATTGTCATGAAATGTTCACGCAAACTTTTGGTATAGATTCTAGTGAAATTACCTACGTGGAAAACCCTTGGTGTGGTGGTGGTAATGCTGGTCCTGCAGTTGAAGTGATTGTCGGTGGTCTAGAATTAGCGACTCTAGTATTCATGAATCTTCATGAAGATGAAGATGGTGATATTGACATAAAAGGCGACAAATATAGTGAAATGCCACTGCAAATTATCGATACTGGCTATGGGCTAGAAAGATTTTGTTGGGCTGCTGCTGGTACACCAACAATTTACGAAGCTATCTATCCGCAAACCGTGGCTTGGCTCAAACAGTTAGCAGGTTTTGAAGGAGTCGCAAAGCAATGGCCTGATTTAGACCTAGACCGTATTCTTGGCGAGATGAGTCGCCTTAATGGGATTATGAATATCGAAGCGGGTGTCGACGGGGATGAACTATTAGCCACATTTTTACAAAGACTTGCCAAGCGGGATATCGAGATTTCTAGTGAACAATTTACTGCAATAACCGACCCATTATCTAGAATATATGCGATTCCAGATCATCTTCACGCCCTATGTAACATGCTAGGCGATGGGCTGGTACCATCTAATGCTAAAGCAGGATATCTGGCAAGAATGTTGGCGCGAAGAACACTTAGAATGCGTGATGAACTTGGTATCGATGTCTCTCTGGCTGACTTAGCTCTCCACCACATTGAGGTAAATTTGGGCAACAAAGTCATGAAACAAACTCACGATGGTATTGCCACAATACTCAACCTAGAGGAAGCAAAATATGTCGAAATGCTGCGTAAAGGTGAGCAAGTAATCAAGACGATGCTAAGTAGTGTTGATAAATCAACTGAAACAATTCCCGATGAGTTATTGTTTTCACTCAATGATTCACACGGTATTGCTCCTGAAATGGCGGTTTCTTTGGCTATACGTTCAGGATGGAAATCAGTATCTCTTCGAACCGGATTTACCGCTGAGTTGGCCCAACGGCATGCTAAAATGGCCAAGGATGCAGCCAAAGAAAATACCGAATCAAGTTTAATTGAAGGGATTGAACATCTACCAGCAACAAGTCCGCTATATTATGACGATGTGTACCAATTTGAATTCGATGCAAGTGTTTTGTTTTGCGCAGAAATAAATCAAGAAGGTTTGTCAAAAGACATTACTCATGGAGTAATTCTAGACCGTACTTGTTTCTACCCTGAAGGCGGTGGGCAAGAGTCAGACATGGGTGTTTTGTCGACAGATTCTGTTCACTGTCGGGTTTTGCATGTTGCCAAGGTCGGCAATCATATTGTTCATTTGACTGACGGTCCACTCAGTAACGGCGATGTAGTTCATGGTAGTCTTGATTGGAATCGACGAAAGCAATTGATGGATCATCACACCTCTGTACACATTGTTGGTGGCGCAGTAAGACGCATCTTAGGTCCGCATATCTACCAAGCAGGTGCAAACAAGGCTGTTGAATCAGCAAGATTAGATATCACTCACTATAATCGATTGACACGGCAAGATTTAGACTCAATTGAAAAGATGGCTAATGAAGTAATAGTTCAAGTTCATAAAACTGAGAAGACTATTCTAACTCGTAAAGATGCTGACCGTAAGCATGGCTTTGATTTGTACCAAGGCGGTGCTCCTAAAGGCAACATGATTAGAGTATTGAGAATTTCAGACCACGATATCCAAGCCTGTGGTGGCACCCATCATGACGAAATTGGCCAAATTGGCTCGATTCGTTTAGTTCGTTCAAATGCTGTGCAGGATGGAGTTGAAAGATTACATATTGTTGCAGGTCAAGCAGCGCTTGATTATGCTAGAGAGCAGGATGGAATTCTGCGTCAAACAGGTGAGGTATTTGGCGTCAATGTGGCGGATGTTCCAAAAACCGCCGAACGCTTCTTTGGTGAATGGAAAGAACAGCGTAAGAGAATCGAGGCATTAGAGGCAGAAATAGTTCGTCTAAGAACTAGTGGTGGAGATGATTCCAGCGTATCTAAAGACGGGGTAAGGATTGTCATAATGGAATCAGATGGCGGTCTGAAAAACATGTCTAAAATGCTAAAGGAATTAACTCTGGATGATTCTCAACCAACTCTTGCCATATTAGGTTCTAAAGAAGGTGGTGGCAAATTAATGGTTGCCACTACCGAAAATTCAGTTGCTAGCGAGCAGTATAATGCAATAGAAATCCTTCAAGCGATTATCCCACATATTTCTGGTGGCGGTGGGGGAAGGCCAACTTTTGCTCAAGGTGGTGGCTCAAAACCTGAAGGATTACAAGACTCATTTGCTGCTGCAAAGTCTATGTTAGGTATCTAAAGTGTAGCTTGCAATGCTTGAGAATCAAAAAACGACACGGCGTTTTCTAATGCTTCATCTGGGCTGAACCATATGGCTTCTTCTATCTCTTCGGTTTGAAGCGCAAGTTGGTTGATGTCCCCGTTCCAAGTGGCTTGATAGGTGAAGGAAACAAAAGAAATACCTTCATCATTGAATATTTTTTGAGTGATTACCGGTTTTATGTCATTTAATTGGATATCAATTCCTAATTCTTCCATAGTTTCTCTTACGCAGCCGATTGATGGGTGTTCATCATGATCCATATAGCCGCCTGGTAATGTCCAAAAACCAGTGAAATGACCACGCTTTACCTTAGCCAACAATATCTGGCCCGAGTCATTTCTAATTATTACTTTAGATACTAGTCGATGAATGCTTCGATAAATTGATTCTCTAGCTACTGGATGTACTGAATTATCTGCAATAACACTATCTTTCCATGCCCATTCTTTAGGCCAAGAGATCTTAGGATAGGCTTTGATTACTTTGATTACTTGATTACCAAAAACAATTCGAATAGTTAATTTTGCTTCGTATTCAATACCTTGACTTGCCACTTCCTCAACAGTAGGAAATCGTAGAATTTCAGAGTTGGCAACCCTGCCTTTGATAGGTTTCTGGGGTCCATTGCCTTGTTGGTCAACAAGTAACACTTTGCCATCATGTTCTAGATACACAACAACATCAGGGTGGCTCATATCCGCCCCTATATGCCATTATGTTTAATCATTGACAATAAAATCGCATACATTGAAATTATAGAATAAATCCTTCTAGGCTCTACTATGCAGATGCAGCAACTGAACAGAGAGGGGTGGGCCAAGACCTATTTGATATGGGATGATGAGTCAAAGGAAGCGGCGCTAATTGATCCGGTTTTTGATTTTACTAATTCTTATTTAACAACCATTGCGCAAATGGGTTTGACATTGACAATGTGTATTGCCACACACACTCATGCCGACCACATTACTGGCTGCTTTACTATTGCAGAGTCTGGGGGTTGCGATTACGTCATGTGGCATTCTACACCTTCACTTGGTGTGACTAAATTAGTAAATTCAGATAGTGTTCTTACCCTTGGTAATCATACTATGACTTTCCATCATGTGCCGGGACATACCGAGGACTCAATGCTCGTGGTTACCTCAAAGCATGTCTTTACTGGAGATTTTCTGTTTACCGGAGATGGTGGTGTAGGTCGAGACGATTTACCTAGTGGCAGGCAGCAGGCACACTGGGATTCACTCAAAGTCATGAATGATCTGTCGGGAGGCTTAGTAGTCTGTACTGGGCATGAAGCACCTGGTGTTGAAATGCAAACATTGGATTGGAACAGGAATAACAATCCAATACTCAAAATGAAAGATTTTGCCGAGTATGCTGTTTGGCAAAAGTC
>CAXHFO010000130.1:0-5175 GCA_964015895.1 uncultured Candidatus Poseidoniales archaeon | reverse complement strand
GGCAGCGTCAGATGTGTATAAGAGACAGGTTATGATGCGTGTAACCTCTCCTTAGGCTTCCCTTATGGTTGGTATACAAACTGTATCTCTCAAACAAGAATTCCTCCAAGCTCCCAGAATCTGCTTGAACTTCCTGACCAATAACTACTGTTGTTCCAGCGAGCCTAAACTGACCTTTATTCCTTGAACTCCGCCAATTCCACTGCTCGCCGATTTTCTTGACATCACCTCTTGCGTAACGGTACGGCAAGCCATAAGTTCTGGGGGCAAAATTACATGTAACCAAACTTTTGGCTTCCAAGGTGAGGAAAAATACTCCTGCTATGCCGTCTTTCTTGACATAGGTTCGAATATTAAATTCTGGAAAGTTCGAGACCCCGGGCGTGCTTACAAACCAACTTGGTCTAACGTGTTTCATCATGAATGGAACAAGGCCAATGTAGGCATTGCCTTCAAAAGTGTCAATTTCTAGACCTTCGGGAACATGGGGCCTTAATTTTTCAATATCAACACGCCAATGCATGAAGGTCAGAAACCGCCACTCTTGGTCCAAGGTATGCCTGCGGTTAGGCATTGGAAAAGGCAGATGATCTACTCGAAAACCATCTTCCATGTACTTGGCCAATGTGTGTCATTGCTTCAATATACCCGAATTTTATTCGGCTCATTGTTTAGTTATGTTGATTTAACAAGCCGTTTACAATTACCCATGGCGGAGGTCTTGGAAGCGGAGTTGTTCGACGAGCCATCGTCAACAAATTTCATGACTTCATTGCTTATTGCAACACTAATAATCAGTGCTATTTTCATTGCTTTTGCTTATTCACCATCCACCAAAGATGATTCAACAGTTGCGCAGTCTGTCGCTTCAAATGAATGGCGACCTTTTTCAGTAATCGCACCTATCGATACTGGGATCAACGTTTATCACGACCATTTTAGAACCAATGAAACTTATCCTCAATGGTTACTTGATGATTTAGGGGTCAACAAAGTATGCAATATCACTCTTGATGGTACATGGCAAGAACGCTATGACGCAGACAAAGCAGATTGTTGGGATAACCTTACTGCAATGGATATTGTGTACTTCCCTGGAACAAAAATCATCGGAACATCACCCGACGGTAATAGCGACATATTGATTCTAGACGACCCATCCGACGGACACGGATCAGCGGTTACTGGTGCCGTACTAGATGCCAATCCTGACGCGATTATTTTCTTCGTTGAAGGATTTAGTTCCGAGGCTGTTCTTGCAGCAGCAAATCAGCCATTAGTCGATGTGATAACAACCTCGTTTGGCGCAATAGGTTCCATTCCAGTTCCGGGTATTGAAGACGCCACTAAAGTTGCAGTAGTAGACCATAACAAGTTGCATACGGGTGCAGCTGATAACTCACCATCCCCTGCTATACAAGACGCTACAGCAGGACCGCCATGGTCTATTGGGATTGCAGGGTATGCTGAAGAAGGAGACGACCAAAAGGAAATAATGTCCGGTTCATACCCCGATATCTCTGCAGATTGGACACAAGTACTACCAAACCATGATGACATTGACGGCTATCATGAAACATCTGGGACGTCTTTTGCAACCCCAAGAACTGCAGGAATTATCTCTTTCATTCTACAGGATTTGCGGGGCGAATTTTCCGATAATGGTTCAGGCGCATCACCAGAGCGCGGTGGTAATTTAGTCAATGGAATGAATTTCACTGTCACCAACGCTCAAGTTAGAGAGGCAATCAACCTTTCAGCATGGTATCCTGATTTCGGCTGGGACCCAACATCTGGCACTATGCCAATCTCACCGGTATTACCCTGTACACAAACAGGCTGGGGCTTAGTCAATCTTTCCAATATCCAACCGATAATTGCTCATCTAAATCAATCAGAACAATTGCCGGACAGGCCAGCAGATGTTGAGGCGTGTATGTCGGCTAATCAAGACCTTAGAGAATCCTACTGGGGGGCATATCCAAGCGCACCTGACAACGTAATCCAAGGTATTTCTATAGAATATGCTACTTGGCGAGATTGAGTGTTTGTGATTAGTAACTTGTAAACCAATTATTGATTAATCAGCAACTTTTGGGATTAGTTGGTGCTGTTTTGTCAAAACTAGGTAATACAATCTCAATTGCAATGATTTTCTTAATGTTAGTTCCATCATTAGGGGCAGTTATACCCGTAGATGCTGAGGAATCAGAGACAACAGAAGAAGGTTGGTGGGTTGAGACCACTGTTGACAGAAATAAAAACGGCATTGGCGATATGATTGAACGCCACATAGATAATCCAATTCTCTTGAGTGAAGGTACATTGCCAATAATTGTTGATTTTGACCATACTCCTGATGAAAATGATGTAATTATGCTTGAACAACAAGTTGACTATGAACATCAGTTTTACCTTCCAGCAATAGATGCAGTCGCAGGCAGAGTTCCGGTTGCGCTATTGGACAAAGCAACTGAACTTCCCGGGGTTGTGATGCTCGAACTTGATGGTATAATGACTATACAAAATGGCGATGCAGTTGCCCTTCATGGTGTAGATTCAGCATGGCAAGAAACTGGATATGATGGATCAGGATCTACTGTAGCAATTATCGATACAGGTATCGATGGCCTACATTCTAGTCTTGATGATCAAGACGATGACCCTGAAACTAACGATCCAAAAGTAGTGGCTTTTTATGATCCAGTAAATAATCCAAGTCTCACCAACGGAACAGAAGTCTTCCCTTACGATGACCAAGGACATGGCTCCCACTGCGCTGGGACTACTGCAGGAACCGGGGCTCCAACCTATGACAATCCCGGAATGGCCCCCCAAGCAAAACTCGTTGGAGTAAAGGTTTTGGATTCTGGAGGTTCTGGGTCCTTTGCTGTTGTAATGGCAGGGATGCAATGGACTATCGATAATAGATACCAGTATAATATCAGGGTTGCTTCTATGTCGCTTGGAGCTTTTGGCATAATTGAATGGACTTCTTCAGAGGAAGATAGTGTTAACAGAATGGCTAATGACATGGTATACAATGACATTACACTGTTTATTGCTGCTGGCAATTCAGCCGGTAGAGGCACCATCGGTACTCCAGGTAGTGCTGAAGATGCAATTACCATAGGCGCATTGGATAAAGATTCGTCAATTGCGGCATATTCAAGTCAAGGGCCAACAGAAGAGAACAGGGTCAAACCAAATATTGCTTATGTTGGCTCTGATGTCATGTCAGTTGCTCATAATACAGGTGACGGTTATACTGCCTTTTCAGGCACCTCAATGGCGACTCCTGGTGCTGCAGGTGTTGCTGCTCTAATGCTTCAAGCAAACCCAGACTTAAGTCCATTTGAGGTTAGGAATTTCATGCAAGAAACTGCCGAGTATCGTGCATGCACATACATGGGAGATGCTGCGGGTATTGATGGGTGTGATGACAATGACGCTCAAAATATCATTACCAAAAACCGTCAAAATAACGTTTACGGACATGGCGAAGTTCGTGCCTTAGAATCTGTTCTAGCAGCAGCAGAAAAATACTACATTTTCGATACTTCAATGCAGATTACCATCGAGAATGACCCCACTCATGATAATTCTCATACTCATTTAACTCCAAAAGATGCAATCGATTTCACGACTTCTGGCGGAATTGAGGCAATCCAGTGGCGTAGCAATCATATTGTTGATGATTGGACAAATTTGCAATCTTATCAAAAAGCTGACACGGAAGGATATGTTACAGCAATTGACATAATAAATCAACTTGAACATCTACCAGGAATTGATTTAGATGGCAACCATACAATTTCAATTAGAGGTTTGAAATCTAACTCAAGTGGCGGTCATTCGTCTTCACCCCTTGTTACTATTGACATCATGTTAATGGATACAGCATCTGCATTTATGCAAGAATCTGAGGATACACCCGGTTTCACATTCTTGGCAGTATCAGTGGCATCAGTTATCGCATTATTTGTTAACCAGAGAAAGTTAGAATCAAATTCGATATACGAAAAAGATTAATCTGCGCCAAAACTGAGAAATCACCACTTTTATCGGCGGTGGAGTAAAGAGTGATACGCATCAACCATGCTTCATGTCCTGGTTAAGTGACCCTAAAGGCGATGGTCAGCCAAAATTAGGGTTTACTTACCGTATTTTACGAAGGTTTACCCGCTCTTTAATGTCGGTCTGGTTTAGAGAACTAGATGTGGTTGATAATGAAAATGTGCCACACGACGGCGGCGTTATGTTCATTGCTTGGCACCCTAGTGGATTAATAGATCCAATTTTGTTACATGCTTCTCTGCCAGGAAAGCTCTCTATTCTTGCGAAACATACACTGTTCAAAATCCCGATATTTGGAAGATTGATTAGAGCAGGTGGCGGACTGCCAATTTATCGAGCCTCAGATAGTGATGACGTCGAAAAATCACAAATGAAAAACTCAAAAATGCTTCAAGATGTTGGGCGGGAGATTTCCAATGGGGGAAGATTACTATTGTTTCCAGAAGGTAAAACCCACACTGATTCAAAGGTTAGTAAAGCCAAAACTGGCGCTGCCAGGATTATATTAATCGCTCTGAGGGAAGCGGAATTACAAAATAAACCGGCTCCGAGAATTGTTCCAGTTGGTTTACATTATTCAGATTCACAAAAATTTAGAGAAAGAGGCGCGGTAATCCTAGAACGCCCGATGGAGTTGCCCAAAATACCACCAACAGTTGAGGACTTGACACAGCAAAAGGAACTAGACATTGCCTGGAATAAGGAAGTCACTGAATCTATAGAAGAAGAACTAAAGCGTGCTAGTTTGTCAAAAACCTCTTGGGAAGAGCGTCGATTGATTTGGCAAGGCAGAAGCGTCGTATACGCTGAAAGGGCAATTCAAAGCGGCAATAAACTTACTCGTCCTAGTTTTGCTGAATCAGTTATTGGGGCCAGAAGACTACGCGCAGGTTGGGAGTATATGTCTGCTCATAAGCCAGAGGAAATTGCCCCACTTGTTGAAAAATCTAGACTCCATTTTACCGAACTTGAAGCAATGGGCATTACTCCATTTGATGTGGCTGCTAAGCCACAGAAGCCGACTATGCTTGGTTATCTAATTGCACTAACCGCTTGGATATGGTCAGCAGCTTGGATGTTAGGATTGGTGACATGGAG
>CAXHFO010000129.1:0-5187 GCA_964015895.1 uncultured Candidatus Poseidoniales archaeon | reverse complement strand
GATTATCAGCGGTCTCGTGGGCTCGGAGATGTGTATAAGAGACAGGATATTCATAGTGAAGGCACCTTTTGCCCCAGGATTAGTTTTTCTGTAACCATCAGTACGCTCCATTAAATCACCAGTGTCCTTATCCACTTTCTGGATTCCATCAGCATCTAAGTATGGTATTTTTTCTGCTGTACCCAGCCGACTTCGCTTAGCCATTCCATTCTTTGAAATCGTCAAAATTTGTGTTTCGGTATTATCTGTTGCAATCATTCCAACAACGTGTCCCCCATCTGCACCTTTCCTGGTACCTGTTTTAATGCCATAAACACCAGCAGAGACTCTTCCAGATGCTCTGATTTTGCCGCAGGCAAATCTGCTGGCAAACCCTGTGCTGGAAATCATTACGATATCTGACTCATCAGTACCGCACCTTACATTGACTAAACTGTCTCCGTCTAGTTTGAATCTAAGAGCATATTTTCCATTGCGATTAATTTTAACATATTCTTCTAACCGAGTTTTCTTTATCAAGCCCAATTTAGTTGCAAATAGTAAGTAGTTACCCTCTGCGTTTTCTAATTGCTCTCTAGAGATTGGAAGAATTGTCACTATGTTTTCATCATCCCTGAGGCTTTCTAATAAATTCCTGATGTGACCGCCTCTAGAGTGTCTACTGCCTTGTGGTGTTTCCCATGCCTTTAGACCATAAACACGACCTTGATCGGTAAATATCAGTAATCTATCCTTACTGAAACATGTAATGATTAGTTGTGGTGTATCTTCAGCCTTGGTAGCTACTCCCTTGAGACCTTTGCCGCCCCTATTTTGAACTCTGAATGATTCAACTGGTAAATGTCTGATATAATTGTCCTCACTAAGAGTAATAGCAATTGCTCGCTCTTCGATTAAGTCTTCACGATCCATTGAAAGTGGCATTGGGTCAATGTAAGAACGTCTATCATCACCGTGCTTCTCAACCATTTCATTAAGTTCATTGAGCAATATGTCTAATCTTCTTAGCCTTGATGAAATGATATCGTTAAGATCTGCAATCTTGATTTGCAACTCAGAATACTCATTTTGTACTTTTTCAACGTCAAGTCGGCTCAATTGGTATAGTCTTCTCTCAGCTATTGCTTTGGCTTGTGCTTCACTGAAATCAAACTTTTCTATCCCACTCATAGTTTCATCACCTCGCAAAATAGTTTCAAACTGTTCACGACTGGCACTCGCCTTACCTACTGCAATAACATCATCAATCCGATCTTGTGCTTTGACTAGTCCTTCTAATATGTGAGCCCTAGATTCGGCTTTTTCTAGTTCAAAGATAGCGCGACGCTCAATTACCGATTCTCTATGTCCAACATAAGTATGTAGAATCACTGGTAAAGTAAGTAATACTGGTCTGCCGTCTAATATTCCCATCATGTTAGCAGAATAAGATTCCTGCAAACGGCTTGATTTGTATAATTGGTTCAAAACCGCATGGGGGTCTGCATTATTCTTGACTTCAATAACTACTCTAATTCCTTCTTTGGACGATTCATCTCTAATATCTCTGATCCCAACAACTGTACCTTTGCTAACTAAATCTGCAATGTGTACTAGCATGTCTGCTTTTTTGACCTGATAGGGAATCTCGTGGATAATAATCCTCTTACCCTTTTGGTCATCTAATACGTCACACTTTGAACGGACATGGAACCTACCTTTTCCAGTAGAGTACATATCGAAAATACCATCAACACCGTGAATTCCTGCACCTGTTGGGAAATCTGGACCTCTTACGTGCTCCATATATTCTTCTATAGAAATATCTGGGGTTTTATTTTCATCGACCCCTTCCTCTATAATGGTCTTGATATGCAAGTTAATTGCACCTGCTACCTCTGTCAAATTATGCGGAGGTATTCGAGTAGCCATACCAACTGCAATACCATCACTACCATTCAATATCAAATTTGGCAGTCGTGAAGGAAGAACTGTTGGTTCGTCCTCTGAATCATCAAAGTTTGGTTGGAAGTCAACGGTATTTTTATCAATATCTTCTAGCATATGTTTTGAAATTTTATCTAGTCTACTCTCCGTATAACGCATAGCTGCTGGTGGGTCACCATCGATCGAACCAAAATTTCCTTGGCCATCAACTAATGGATATCTCAAAGAGAAATCTTGTGCCATTCTAACCATTGTATCATATATAGATTGGTCACCGTGTGGGTGATATTTACCCATTACCTCGCCCACTGATCTAGCAGATTTGCTAAATTTCTTATCTGCAGTATGGCCACCTTCATGCATACCATAAAGTACTCTTCTGTGAACAGGTTTCAGGCCATCTCTTGCATCAGGTAGCGCTCTTCCGATAATAACTGACATCGCATAATTGATGTATGAAGTCTTCATTTCTTCTTCCAGTGGTTGATTCAAGATATTTCCTTTAGGAACATTGTCTTGTTCCTCATCGATGTGTTCGTTGTTTTCTTCTTCAGATGTCAAGGTTAGTCACCTCCTTTGCATGCATTTCGATAAACGCCCTTCGATCGGGTACGTCTTCTCCCATTAGAATTTCAAATAGCCTATCTGACTCTTCTGCATCCCTAATGGTAACTTTCAGCATGGTTCTTGTTTCGGGGTCCATAGTAGTCTCCCACAATTGTTCCGGATTCATTTCTCCAAGACCTTTGTACCGTTGCACTCCAATTTTGGCTGAAGGATTGCCGGCTTTTAATTCCTCAATTATAGAATCTCTTTCCTCATCACTAAAGGCATATTTGCTAACTCTACCCTTGGAAAGTTGGTATAATGGGGGTTGTGCAATGTAGACATGTCCTTCGGTAATAGCCGGGCGCATAAATCTCCACAAAAAGGTCAACATAAGGGTTCGAATGTGAGCCCCATCAATATCAGCATCGGTCATAATTATTATTTTGGAATAGCGTAATTTTTCTGGATTAAAAGAACCCTCATCTTCCGGATTATTTCCAACTCCGGCACCTAATGCTCTAATCATTGTTTGAATCTCTTGGTTTTGGAAAACTTTTACGATATTCCTCTTTTGTCTTTCTACATTGAGTATTTTCCCCCTCAATGGAAGAATTGCTTGTATTCTACGGTCTCTGCCGGTCTTAGCAGAACCGCCCGCAGAATCACCTTCTACCAAGTATACTTCACATTCAGATGGGTCCCTAGATTGGCAGTCAGCGAGTTTACCTGGCAGACCTCCGCCTTCTAGAACACCTTTCCTTCGAGTTAATTCTCGGGCTTTTTGTGCCGCTTTTCTAGCCTTGGACGCCAATAAGGCTTTTTCAATGACGATTTTAGCCACCGAAGGATTTTCTTCAAAGAATTCTCCGAGTTTCTCATAAACAATCGTTTGGACAATTCCAGTAACTTCACTACTTACCAATTTATCTTTAGTTTGTGAAGAAAAAGATGGATCAGGGTGCTTTACACTCACAATTGCAGTAAGTCCTTCCCTAACATCATCGCCTGAAAGACTCTCGCCTTTCAATAAATTCTTTTTCTTGGCATATGAATTCAAACTGCTTGTTAGGGCTGTCCTAAGCCCAGACATATGTGTGCCACCGTCTTTGTTTCGAATTATATTAGTGTAGCATCTGATAGATTCGCTAAACGCACTTGACCATTGCAAGGCGAGGTCTACTGTGACTGTGCCTATTTCTAGTTCTTTGTCGCCGGAGATAACAATTACCTCTTGGTGCATAGCTTCCCTAGAGATGTTTAGTTGGGACACGAATTCGCTTATCCCTCCCTCATAAAGATGCTTTACAGCATGGTGTTCTTCCTCTCTTTCGTCAGAAATTTGGATTTCAAGACCGGCATTTAAGAAAGCTGTTTCTTTCAATCTAGTGTCTATTTGGTCAAACTCGAATTCGACAATCTCGGTAAATATGGTCAAATCGGGCTTAAATGCAATGATCGTCCCTGTATCGTCACAATCCCCAACTATCTTGAGAGGCGCGACAGGAACTCCAGCATTATACATTTGTTGATGTACCTTACCATCTCGGTGGATAGTAACTTCCATCCACTCAGAAACTGCATTCACTGCTGAAACACCTACGCCGTGAAGCCCTCCTGAAACTTTGTATGAGCTATTATCAAACTTACCTCCAGCATGGAGTTTAGTCATTATCACTTCTGCAGCTGAAATTCCAAACTCCTCGTGCAGACCAACCGGTATACCACGCCCGAAATCTCTAACGGACAGTACTCCGTTTGGCTTTATTGCCACTTCGATCTTGTTATTATACCCCGCAAGGTGTTCGTCCACAGAGTTGTCCACTACCTCCCAAATACAGTGGTGTAATGCAGAACCATCGTGAGGGTCTCCAATATACATCCCCGGGCGTTTTCTAACGGCCTCAAGGCCTTCTAATACTTGTATGCTTGATGCACTATAATCGTCACTCATTGTTGATTCACCTCATGGTAAAGAATTGAATAAATTCATTCCGTATTTTGTAGGGTTATATTTTTCGCTTTTTTTGCCCAAAAATGAGCCGCTGTCTAACGAATTCTACTTGTCCCCTCCCCTACTAATTGAAATTGGAGAAGGGGGTACTTTAAGGTACTGCAATTGGAGTGTTTTTAGTGCTGATTATTAGACAAAAATACCGACCTCAGTATGACGAAATGGGAGTTTTTATGAAGAATCCCCAGCCGTGAGCATTAATAACGACTCCTAATTGGCCAAGTCATGGCTGAACCGAAAGTATGTGTCTCGCTTGAAGCAATCTCTGTTGAAGAGATGATTGATGAAGCAACTAGAGCAAATATAGCAGGTGCAGATTATGTTGAAGTCCGGTTTGATAAACTGTACTTGAATAAACCTGAACCGGTAATTTCAACAAATAATGATGGTGAAGAAATTTCAAAAATCCCACCTATTGAAGAGTGGGGCGTCAAAGATTTCTCAGAAATCGATATTGATGCTGCTATTTCAAAACTAAAGGATGGCATTCCAGTCCCTGTAGTATTCACAGTAAGATCTGTTCGTGAAGGGGGCTTCTTCGCTGGAAACGAGCCTGAAAGATTGGATATTTTACAAAAAGCAATTGACTCAGAAGTGACATTTGTCGACATTGAATTAACAATAGATGCTAAAGCGCGCAACAAATTAATGAAATCTGCTGAAAAATCAAACTCAAAGGTAATCGCCTCGATACATGAAAC
>CAXHFO010000128.1:0-5203 GCA_964015895.1 uncultured Candidatus Poseidoniales archaeon | reverse complement strand
GGGAACCAATGATTAACGATCTATGGCCAATACAACGTTTGTTGAAAAATAGAGGTTATCACATATCAATAGAAACTAATGGGACAATACCGATCCCGGATGGTTTGATTGATTGGATTTGTGTTTCGCCAAAAGACCAAATCTACTCAAATGCCAAGATTAAACAACGTCATGGTGATGAATTAAAATGTGTATATTTAGGTCAAGATCTGGCTATGTATGACGAGTTAATTCAAGGCTTCACACATCTTTACTTGCAACCATGTTACATTGATAATGAATCGGTTGAATGGAATGGTAAGAATTTTGCCTTGACTGAATCGGTAGTTAAACAAAATAATGCTTGGCGTCTATCGCTTCAAACACACAAATGGATGGGGATAGATTGACTAAAATTGCAGTGATGGCATTTAGTGGTGGAATGGACTCTACCTCATTATTACTTAGATTGTTAAGGGAATCTTACAAAGTATATACAATTGGATTTAATTATGGGCAAAAGCACATAGTAGAACTAGATAGAGCACAACAGAATATTGAATATCTAAAAAATTCTGGTTATCTTGTCGAACATAAAACTGTTGATTTGTCTAGCATAATGTCTATGTTTACTGGCTCTTTAACATCAGGAGAAAAAGTTCCAGAAGGTCATTATGAACAAGACCAAATGAAATCTACTGTTGTACCTAACCGTAATGCAATTTTTGCCTCAATCATCTATGGTTATGCTTTAAGCAAAAGTAATCAATATTCAAGTAACGTTAGTATTTCTCTTGGCGTCCACTCAGGAGACCATGCAATATATCCTGACTGCCGCCCTGAATTTTATCAAGTGCTTAATCATGCTTTCACTATCGGAAACTGGGATAGCGAAAGAATAACTCTTGAGTTACCATACATTGATGGTGATAAAATCTCAATACTAAAAGACGCAATGATATCTTGTGAACAACTGTCATTGGACTTCGACACGGTTTTTGCTAATACAAATACCTCTTATGAACCTGATGAAAATGGTAGAAGTTCAGGTAAAACTGGTTCTGATATCGAACGTATATTGGCATTTCACGCTATTGGACGTGAAGATCCTGTTGAGTATCAAGACTCATGGGCAAATACCTTACAACATGCATTACAAATCGAACAAGAGTATATGGATAAAATATACCGTGAAAAATTAACTGATTTACAATACCAAGTAACAAGAAACTCGGCCACAGAGCGAGCATTTACCGGAATTTATGACAAACATTTTGACAGTGGCACGTATTATTGCATCTGTTGTAATCACCCTTTATTTGAATCTACGGGAAAATATAATTCAGGGTGCGGGTGGCCTGCTTTTCATAGTGAACACAAATCGGCAAATATTGCTCGTATTGAGGATTACACTTACGGAATGAGCCGAATAGAAGTAAGATGCTCGAAGTGTGACGCCCATTTAGGGCACGTCTTCACTGATGGTCCAAGAGAACATGGTGGAGAAAGGTATTGCATAAATTCAGCATCAATTGAATTCAGGGATTCGTGATAATATGGTTACAAGAATAAGAAGATACGTAGAAACAGATACTGGACACAGAGTGCCTAATCATAAGAGTAAATGCCGCCACCTACATGGTCATAGATATAGGTTTGAAGCAG
Source organism: uncultured Candidatus Poseidoniales archaeon (assembly GCA_964015895.1). Lineage (GTDB taxonomy): Archaea > Thermoplasmatota > Poseidoniia > Poseidoniales > Poseidoniaceae > MGIIa-L1. The sequence continues at coordinate 3,559 of CAXHFO010000128.1, read as the reverse complement.
AAATTGAGGGTGATGTTGTTGCAGTTGGGGGAGTATCAGATGAAGGAATGTTGATGGATTTTTCCGATGTGAGTAAAATTCTCACTGAAAAAGTGCACGATGTAGTAGATCATGCATTCGTAGTGTACCATGAAGACAAACAAGCTCTTGCGGCACTAGCAATGATGGATGATGACCATAGGACTTTGATAGTTGATTTCATACCGACAGCTGAAAACCTAGCCAAATGGGCTTTTGAACAGGTTGAACCACACATACAATCAGTTTATGGTAATAAGTTGCGTTTAGTGGCCATGCATGTAAGAGAAACGCCAAAGTCCACCGCTTCATGGATTAAGTAGAAATTATTCTATTCTTCTACGTCTCTTGTTTAGCCACTCTTCATCATTATTATTTTTCTGAAGAGCAGTTGTTGCATCAATTAGTCCACCAATGATTCTTGTTACTTCATCACTAGTCGGTGAAGACATCATTATCATTCTGATAAGCGAATTATTTAGACTAGCTTTCCTTTCTTGGTTACCAGGCATTGCAGTAGTAAATTGGTTAACAGCTGTGAGTAAAGTCCCTCTTAAATCTGGATCTAATTCACGAGTTAGTGGGACTATTTCTGGCAAGCCATAATCACTACCTTGACTATCTTTTACTCGATCAGAGTGTATCTGATACAGGAAAGCATTCACTGAATGAGATAGGTTTGAGATTGGATAGCCTTCCCATGTTGGTAGGGTTGCTAAAAAATCACATTGATGTAATTGTTGTGTGGACAGACCTGTTCCTTCACCTCCAAATACTAGGGCTACTCTTCCAGAACTGTCATTAAATCTTTCAGATAATTCCCATGGAAAACAAAAATGTCTAAACGAAGTCTTGGTGCCTATCTCCCTTTTCCCAGACGTGCCAACAACAATAGAGCAATCGTTTACTGCTTCCTCCAATGACGAAAAGGAGTCTAAATTTTCCAGTATAGCCCCTGCGTGTTTTGCCCGATTGCGAGCTTCCTCATTCAAAGGGTCACACTTTGGCGTTACTAAACGCAGTTTAGAAAATCCATAGTTAAGCATAGTGCGACAAATAGCACCCAAATTCCCAGGGTGTGAGGTATTAACACATATTATTATCAGTTCAAAAGGCGAATTAGGCAGTGGGATATCTTTCCTATCACCCATTAGCTTCACCTATTATAGAATTCCATAATCCATCTTGGATCACATGGCTGGTAGATAAAAAACAAATACCCACCAGATTCTCTATCAGCCATAACAATAGAACGTTTTTTTATCGAATGTTTATGCTTTAAAAACAGTATTAACTCTTCTAGCTCATCTTTATCTTCGGAGTGGATACTGACTGGTTGTCTGTCCCAATCAATGCGCACTGGCATCAAAAGGCCTCAATCAACTCTTCTTTGACGGTATCTTGTTACGTAACCAGCAATCCAGTTACGTAATTTTTTGGAACTAACATCTGTTAGTTGTGATACCATTATTTTGTTATGGTCAAAATCCTCTGTGAATTTCTCACCATGTTGTTCAACTAGTGCAATTGCTCTTATTTTTATGAAACTCGGTCTAATATTTCCCATAATTATCACTCCTCAAACAATTTAACTTCAATCGGGATATCTGGTTCATCATGTCTGATGACTTGCAATCTTACTTTCCTAGGAGGATTTTCAATACCTCTTGACCATATGTGTTCGTTAACAGACGGGTCAATCCATACTTCTTCATCTTCCTTGACTCTTAGGTGTTGGATTACATGATCCTTGATTATTTGGATAGCTCTTGGTGCTCTCTTAAATCGAGTAATGCTCCAAGCTTTTCTCAAAGGGACAATAAGTTCTGATTCGTTAGGTCTTGCCATATTATTCACCTCTGCAATTTACTGCGTCTCCAATGGTGTCTTTTAGGATGTGACACAGTGTTTCGGTCGGTCTTTAGCATGACCCATACAGGGACACGGCGGTTTTGCTTGGTAGCCTTCATTAGGCGTATTTTTTTTGCTGCTGGTTTATTTCTTGACATATCGAGCACCTTCTCAGATTCTTCGGATGGACGCATTGCTGCGGCTCTTGGATTGCATTTTCATTAGCACTGACTTCAAAATTTCATCAGTCATTGGAGGAGAAAATTGGTTGTTCTCATGCATTGATAAAATCAACTTTTTAATTGCATCTGCACGCTCAGGAGTAGCTAACGAGATTCTAGTAATTCTTGACCTTGCTTCGCTAGTTAGTAATTGTTTCATGGCTTTATTGACAGACTGTGATTCCAACTGCTGTCTTTGTGTTTCCATTTCTGCATCGGCTTGAGCCTTAGCCTGTTCTTCAAATTGCTGTTGTAGGGCAATTCTTCTCTGTTCACGAAGAGCGGACAATTCGTCGCCCCCGTTTGCAGACATAATAGACAAACTCCCACTTCCTCAATACTTGGCTAAACCTGGATACATTTCATTGGCAGCATCACGACACGAGTGAGCCACTTCATCTAGCAGTTTTTGTCCAGCAGATGTAATCCTGCGGCCAGAATATAATTGTTGCTTGCCTTCTTCAGTTTCAACCTCTTTAGTTGCTACCATTTCAACAAGTCCTGCCGCTTCTAATTGTTGTAGAGCAGTTCTAATAATATGCCTTGATGCTACTCCGGGGGTATTTGGTCCAGCGCCGTTATTCATGACTGTACCGTAAGTTTGGGCAAGATTAGTAACGCCAATCGGGCCTTGTTTTGCTACTTTTCTTAACAATGAAGCAGCTCTAATTGCCCACCAATTTTCTTGGGTAGGGGGCCTTTCACGGTCCACACCTGTCTTGACATATTCTGACCAATCTGGTGCAACTATGTCTTTTGAATCAGCTAATTTATCTGCCAATGCAGAAATCAGCATGTTAGCCGGAATATCATAATAAGTGGTCATGTAACAACACCAAGCATTTTGCGGACTTTACTCCCCTATATCAATGAAACGGGTGATGATGCGACGCCATAACATGAAAAAGGGAAAATGCAAGTCTTGATGAAGGAGGCAATATAGGGTATATTGTGCAGAAGGCTTTAGCTCAAAACCCGAATTTGCTTCGGACGCTTTTAGGGCTCTCGTTCACGTTGATTTTTTTACTTGCTTATGCAGTCTACGGCGCCACAATCTCACCTTCGTATTACGTCTATGAAACTGACACTAATTCAACATTAGACGCAGATTCTGAACCCACTAAATTGTACAATGATGTTACAAACGAGACAACATGGCGTTGGACTGTGAGTGCTGACGGTGATAACTTGACCTGGGTAAATTTAACTGCGACTGAACTATCAAGAGAATCGACAGTCAGACTAACAAACTCCGCAGGATTGTACAGTCATAGTAAACTTGGAGACCCAGATGCTGATGATTTCTCCTGTGAGGACAAATGTTATCAAAATACCACACATGAAGGGTACAGCGAGGATGGTGAAGATGTTAGTATAATATCCATGACCACTACCGATCCTGGCCGGAGAAATAACGGTACAGTATCTGTCTCTTATACACATCTGACGCTGCCGACGAAGGTTCGAGT
>CAXHFO010000127.1:0-5210 GCA_964015895.1 uncultured Candidatus Poseidoniales archaeon | reverse complement strand
CCTCTACCATGATAGTCATAAATGCAGTATGTTGTCCTGGTGCCAAATCTTCAACCTCATAATCACACTGAACAGTACCATTCTGGTGAAGTGAACCATTGGCGATAACTTGCTGATTAAATCCGCACTCCAAGTCGACTTGCCAATCTGTTGAAATATCTGCATATGAGTCCCCATTACGTAATGTCCAATTGGTCAGTAATGAGAATGTGTCATAGCGACCAAACTCGTTAATTTCCACGGGGATTTTTGATTGATTCTCGATCAACAAAAATTCTGCTTGAAACAAATTTTCCTCAGTATAGGATTCTGAATCACTGGATGTAGTTGGAGAAACCTCTCGATTGAAAGCAGGTCTAAATTCATCATGAACTCCTCTAAGAGTTAAGTCAAGGTATGGCAATACATGGTCTAGAGCATATTCAATTTGCTGCTGTTGCGACATCGAGGCATCGCCATCACCACGATCGTCCCCAAAAAATATACCATCGTCAATATCATCTTGGAATTGGAAATGGTCGGCACCTAGAATATGCATCCAATGCCAAGCTAATGCTGAAGTTTGAGTAATGATTGGCAGATTGTCTTGCCCTTTGGCGATCTCATCGACAGTCCCTGTCATGAATAATCCAGTCGCTGGTGATGCTGGATCAATATTCCAGCCAAGCGGCTTTACGCTCTCCCAGCCGTTACCAGAAGGCCAATCTGAAAAATCAATTCCTAATCCAAATAGTGACCTTGGTGGTTGAATCACTGTTGAAAGCGATGATTCTTGCCAAAATGGGAATAGTGAATATGCTACTGCGGCACCTGTGCCGTGTCCAGAAACACCCCAATGATGCAAATCAATGTTGCCAAATGCTGCAGGTATAATCACATTGGATTGATTAGTTTCGTTCATGAATGAAATAATCTCTTCAAGTATATACATTGAATCCTCTAATTGTGTGGTTTCATCACTTTCAAACCCGTTTGATACAATTACTATGGTTCCACGTTTGACTATCTCTCCAGCCAAGAGCATATAATCAGATCTATCCTCACCATCGTCGCCAAAGAATACTGTGAATGGAAATGGCCCATTACCTGCTATTGCTTCGCCTTGACCGTCTTCCATTGCCGGATACAATACCCGAAATTCAACCTCATTGATTTTGTAATCGCCCCACCCGACAGGGAAATCAACCCCAATGTGTTGATTTTTGAAGTTCTGGTTTTCCTCCGGGTGTGCATTAGCAAAACCTGAAAAAGCGACGCTGACAAACAGAATCAGGACCAGTGAAAATGCTCTATCTCTCAATAATACCATCTCTCTTTACCTGATGCTAGGACACATCATATTTTGAAATTGGTGCCTCATGCATAAGATGCAAGAATAGTTTCAGCCTGGATTAATTTACTAATGAGTAAGTCCAAACTCGGTAAATGATTCTTATATTGCGGAGCCCATAACTGTGACCATGATTCGAGATGTTGGGCTGCGAGTAACCATCGACCATCGACATCTGTACTTTTGATAGCAGCAACTCTATCGGTATTTTCCCCATTGATTGGATGATATTGAGATTTAATGCAAAAACCACTAACAGTAATATCTTCAGGATATGAGTCATCATCAAAATTTACTAACACATCACAAGTTCTGTCCGCGGCATCTGCACCATTAAACCAGTCGTAATCATTCAAATCCCTTTTACCGCCAAATGTTTTCACTGTACCTCCAAGCATTTGCCAAGTGTGAGCGGTGGAGCGAGCCGCGCCACCTCCACCAATGATGCCTAGACAAGCTCCAGATGCAACATTGATTCCAAAGTATTCAGCAACTCTGACAAAACCAGAGCCATCGACATTTGAAGACCACCAGCCAAAACCATCAAAGCGCAAAACATTGACTGATTCAATACTTGATGAGTGATTAAAATCAGCCACTGCTGGGGATTTTAACTGATGTTTTAATGGGTAAGTTAAGTTTAGCCACACCTCCTCAGTGAATGATTTGGTTGGTAATTTAACGTCACATTTGAAAGGTAAAAGGCTATCATAATCTAACCGCTCTTCTTTGGTTAACTCACTGAAAGATTCTTTCACCCCAATGGTTGAATCAAGGACTTTCTGCATCAGTGCACGGTTGCGAAACTTTCCAAATGGTGCGCCGGTAAGATCCCAATCTATTGGACTGGGAGTGGATTTAACATAACCCCAAGCTAAGGCATCTTGGATAAATTTGGCATCAATTAGGTCGGTGGCAACTATACTAAATTTATCACCCTTGGGTAAAACTTGACTCAAGTGCTGGGCTACGATATTGATCAATACTGGAGAAAGTGAATGTGAGACTGGACTGCCAGCCAACCCATAATAAACATCCGCCATGAATTATCGTCTCGATGATACCTTTTCAATCACTCTATTGCCATACACAATATACAGATAGGTTTGAAAAAGAGGTGGTTTATCGATAGCCATGAACGCAGGTAACTTCTTCTCAAATCAGCATCGCGGCAAAGGAATGATTGCCGGACTTACAGCTCTATTGGGCCTGTGGCTTTCAGCCGCAATGTGGATTGAATTTAATGATGCATTAGGTGGATTTTTTGGACCAAGCCTTGGAGTAATTATCGGTACTATTGTATTCTTATTGTATCAAACCAAAAAGAATGAACGCGAGTTCACCTCTGGCAGCAGCTATACCACCTCAGAAACCACTTCCATGTACAGAGACGAAACTGGTAGAATGCAGCAAGTTGAATCCGATACAGAACTTGGAAGGAATCCTGTTATGTTTGTTGCAGCATTGTATGGTGCCATTATCATAATCAGCGAATTATCTTGGTCAAACTTCTTTTGATTGGTGATTTAGTGGATTTTTTTGACTTGTTTAGGTTAAAACAAAAAGCTGAAGCGGACAATCCTCGAACTGTATTTTACATCATTTTTGAAAAAGTTTCGATACTTTTCGCCTTGCTGATAATCCTTGCAGTAGGTGTTGCTCTAGAACTTCCATCATGGGGAGTCGCCTTACTTGTAGGATTGTCCTTAGGACCTGTTGTCTACGGGCATTATTACTTCATTTACATAAGACCAGCCATCAAACAACAGGAAGGTTGATGAGTGCAGGTCGCCTGAGAGGTACAGTGATAGTATGGGTTTGTTCGGTGATCTTCTAGATTTTATTGGCCTTGGCGGAATTACCGGAATTGATATCCTATTTGCCGTCATGGCGATTATTGGCACTGGATTATTTTTGATCTATTTCCTCTTAGTGATGCTGTTTGGTTTTGCCGATGATATGTTACCATTTGACATGGAAATGAGTGCTGACGGAATATTCCATCTTTTCACCATCCAAGGTATTCTCAGCTTCATGATGATGTTCGGTATTTTTGGACTTGCCATGACTCAAGCAGACCAAAATGCTCTCTTAGCAATTATTGTTGGTGTGATAGCAGGTTCTGTTTCGATGTATATAGTCGGTAAAATTTTCCAAATGATGAAAGGTTTAGAAATGGATAATACCATCAAATATTCTGAAGCAATTGGTGCTAAAGGCACAGTATACCGAACCATAAATGCCGGAGAACATGGTCAAGTTCAAGTTGAATATCAAGGTGCATTAAGAACCTCAGATGCTGTGTCTGAAGATGATACATTGACCATTGAAACAGGTAAATTCATCAAGGTGGTAAAAGCAATCGGTGAGACCCTAATTGTCATACCACTAGATATTTCTCAAAGCGACGATTAGTTATTTCAGGAATTATTGTCTTTTTTTGACGGGTCAAGCCTCTTAAAGTAGGTCTATGTCCTCTTGCCATGGCCCTAGCAGAGAGTTTAGTAGTAATTGGAATTGCGCTGTTCGCATTAGTAGTACTATTGACCATTTATTTAGCAACTAGCAGATATAAATTAGCACCATCCGACAAAATATTGGTCGTGTATGGTAACGTCAAGACCGGTGGCGCCGCCGCTTGTTACCACGGAGGTGGTAAAATTGTCTGGCCACTTATCCAACACTATGCATACCTAGATCTCAAGCCAATGACCATTAGCATTAATCTAGAACACGCACTATCTCAACAAAACATCCGTATCAACGTCCCATCTACGTTTACTATAGGTATATCCACTGCACCTTCTATCATGTCAAATGCTGCAGAACGTCTGCTTGGACTGCCAACACCACAAATTGAAGATATGGCAAAAGAGATTATTTTTGGTCAACTTCGTCTCACTGTTGCTTCTCTAACCATCGAGCAAATCAACCAAGACAGAGAAGCGTTCTTGAGAATGGTCTCAAACAATGTGGATACTGAATTGCACAAGATTGGACTTTACCTAATCAACGTCAACATCACTGACATCACTGATGAGGCTGACTATATCGCATCCATTGGTGCTAAGGCTGCTGCTGTGGCAATTGCCGACGCAACTGTTGACAGAGCTGAGGCTGCACGTACTGGTGCTGTTGGTAAGGCCGCTGCAGACCGTGAAAGAGAAATTGAAGTTGCCAATAACGAGGCTGAATCTGACAAAGGTCAGAAAGCTGCTGAGGCTGGAAGACGTGTTTTCGTTCAACAACAAGAAGCTCTGGCGGTTGAAGGTGAAAACCAATCTCGCGCCTCAATTGCCTCTTACAATGCAGATTTAGCAGAGAAAGAAGCGGAAGCACTCCAACGTTCTGAAGTCGCCAAGCGTAGAGCACAATCGGAAATTGAGAAAGCCCAGTATAACCTTGAGGGTGAAAGACTGCGCGCGGCAGAAATTGCCCGTGAGGAAGTATCTAAGCAACAAATCGAAATTGCTGCTGAGGCTGAGGCTGAGCGCCAACGAAGAATCGCAAGAGGACAAGCAGACGCTATCCTTGCCCGCTACAATGCTGAGGCTGAAGGTACCAAGGCTGTTCTAGAGGCAAAGGCTGCTGGTTACCAATCATTGGTCAAGAGCGCTGGTGGAGATCCTAAAGCCGCTGCTACTCTGCTTATGGTAGAAAAGATCGAGGACATAGTTGCTCGACAAACTGAAGCAATTGCTAACCTGAAGATTGACAAGATTACCGTTTGGGATTCAGGTAACGGTAACGGCGGCGAAGGTGGTAGTACTGCTAACTTCGTTTCATCACTAATCAAGTCGCTACCACCTGTTCACGATGTGGCAAAGATGGCTGGCTGTCTCTTATACACATCTGACGCTGCCGACGAAGGTTCGAGTGT
>CAXHFO010000126.1:0-5251 GCA_964015895.1 uncultured Candidatus Poseidoniales archaeon | reverse complement strand
TTCAGCAGCCGGCTCGGCATTACCTGCTCGGAAAACCTCGTGTCGCTTGTGAATATATTCTGGTTCCACCTTCATTGATTCTACATCACCGTAAATGTAAGCAAGGCCTGTAGTCAACGGTTGACCAAACCTTGTATTAGTGTATTTGATGACAATATGTTCTGGATTTGACTTAGGCTCAAGTGTCTTTACTAAATCCATTACATCTTTCCTCGAAGGTGTTGCCTTCCCGCTATGTCGCATGCTGAATTTAATCTCTATACGATTCAATAATTTGTTTTCCATTCTATCAACAATTTGCATTTTACTCACCTCATCTAGTGTTTACCTTTAGGGCATATTTGCCGGGTCTATCGACATTCAATCGCTTAGCGATTTCGGAACGTTCTGGATTCATGATTATGACATATCCTTGCCAATCTGTAGTGACTTGTGCACTAGGGCAACGATTGCATTGAGGGATATCTTTTTTCTTTTCAGGATCTGGGAGAATCATACTACATTCAGCGCATGCAAACGGGTTTTTTGCCATATTTTACACCTCACTCATTGTTATCTTCTTCAATCCAGTTGTGGCATCCAAGTCCTGGTTGCTTACTGGTGAGACCAATTTTTGACCTTCTAGGATCGCTGGTATCTGGGGAAAGTGATACAATTCTTGCTCGAATTGAATCACCGATTGCAAGTCTACGGCCTGTTTGCTTTCCTTCAATCCAGCCCATTCCAACATTAGCATCTACACTGTCTTCCATGATCTGAGATTTGTGTAATAGTGCTTCCATTGGTCCAATTCTGACGAAAGCACCAAATTCGTTGACTTCTGAAACTACTCCTTCAACCACTTCATAATCATCCATACAGAACAAAACTGCATCAAATCTAACTCTTTGGTAAATTGCTCCATCACCGTGAATAATTCTTCCACGCCCGAGAGGCGTGTGGTTGGAAGTAACCAAAACAAATCTGTTATCATCATCAAATCGACCTTCAAAGGCAGTCATTGAGAGTCTGTCGATGTGCTGATCTAATGATTGACCTCTACGCATGTATTCCGCTGGAATACGGATTGTATCCTCTTTTGTTACGATTTTGTACATCATTTCACTTCCTTTGACCGATTCAGAGGAATGAGGGAAGAATAGCATGCTATCCTGTCCTTCACCGGTATTACCTCGGGATAGAATCGACCGTAGTCATTCTGTCCACCGACGACCCCTATTTAATTGAAACGGAATTTAGTGGACTACGGACTAGTTTGGGTTTGGACAGAAATACCCCAATTTGATGCAAAATCTGTTCGAACTGCCATAAGTCATAACAACCCCATTGACACACCTACATACGATGTCATCTGCGACAGCCTTAGACAAGTGGCGTGTAAAGACATCATTATTCTTGGTATTAATCCTATTTTTGATGCCACTCTCAAACTTTAATTCTCCTGTAAGTGATGATTCTGAGTTGCTAGAATTTCAGCCATCTTTGGTTATCGACTTTGAACCTTGGAACCCTATCGCCCAGCCATGGGGCCAATACGGCCGAGTCCCGACACATAATGGCTCTATGCCAAACCATTCACCGGATGGAGGTCCCGGAACTGGTGATGTTGGTGATGTGACTACCTATGGAATAATTGACACACCTACTGTAAATTGGGTTGCACTAGATGATTTAGATGGGGCTGACACTTATGGCTCGATAATTGGTGATTTTTCTGCTTCAGTAACATCCACAGCTGCTTCTATTGAAAGGTGTGGTGAAGGAGAGTTATATGCCGTAATAATATCAAGTGATAGTGGCTCAAGCACAATGAGTATCATAACTGGTGATGAGGCAAAGACTGCTTGGGAAGTGGAAATCGGACAAACTGAGGCTATCCGCTCTACTCCTATGTTAGCTGATATCAATGAAGATGGTAAAACTGAAATAATTCTCACTTATGACACAGAATCGACTTTTGAGGTTGAGGTTTGGTCACCAGAACTTAGTTGCTCAGAATCTGGATGGGTAAAATCAGGTCACGAAAATGAAAAGTTATGGTCGATGAGTGATTCAGATTACAGCATAGGAATCAACAGCCCACATTTTGCCACTTCACAAAGTGATCACAAGTCAATAACTCAACCATTGATTGCTGATTTGGACTTAGATGGAGATGCTGAATTAGTTGTAGCATTGGTAGACCGTAACTCAAACAACCCAACCGTGACCGCACTAACTCTAACCACTTCATCTCCCACAGACTTTGATTGGGAAGTTGTCCTAGATAGAGGAACACATCCTTCAGATCCTGCATGGGGTATGCTTGATGATGACAGTACGGCAATTGTTTTGACGACAATTGATTCTAACTCTGGAAATATGTGGATTTGGCGAATTGATGGGGCTACCGGTTCTCTAGACTGGGAACGTGTATCTGTTGATGGTACCGATTCTGATTCAGATGCTCCTAGATTACGTCTTCCTGGACCAGTAGTAGTCCAGCTAGATTCTGATAGTGCTCCTGAAATGATTTTAACAATTCCAACAGACTCTAACGGTCGAACACCAGGTAACGGGGCTAGATTTGTTGCTATGGAGATGACTTCTACCGATGAAATCTTTGAATTCCGCACACCAAATGGATATGCTGATGCTCAACCACTACCAATTGACACCGATAATGATGGTATTCATGACCGACTTTGCTGGGTGACGTGGTATTCAGAATCGAGTATCAACTTTAATCGAAAAGGTATGGCTGGATGCCATGATATTTCCGAGGACCCACCGATAAAAGAATGGTCTAAAGATATGCAGAGAGGAAGTGGTAATGATAATGACGAAATTGCTGTAGCTCCGCCACTGTGGATGGACATTAATGGTGATTCTATGGTAGATATAATTGTGCCATTTGGTAAGCGTCTGTGGGCATTTGATGGAGTTGATGGAACCTCATCAGAAGTATCAGATGGATGGTCTTCTCCACTCAGCATGCCTCACAGAGTTTGGTCTGCCCCTGCGGTGGCCGATATGGATAATGATGGAACATTAGATATTTTGATTGGTGATACGTTAGTATCTCAGCATGTAGCGGATTTTGCCCCACTTAATGATAACAGAGGTATTAGTTTCAATCCAAGTCAACCAGACCCTGGAGATTTAGTAACAGTAACCGGTCTTTTTAGCAACATTGGGACTTTAGACAATCAAGATGATTTAGATGTGGCAATCTTGCAAAATGGCAATGAAATCTCGCGACAAAGATTTACTGATGTTGAACCTGTAGCACCTTCTGGCAATGGTGGACCATATACATTCAGTGTTGACATCGTGGCGCAATTAGGAATTCACACATTTGAACTAATCATTGATGTCAATGCTAATTTATCTGAATCTAGAAAAGATAACAATAATGCCACCGTAGAACTGGTAGTAGTTGAGCCATACGCGGCGCAAATTGATATTCCAAATAGCATACCTCGCATCAACCCCGGAACTAGTGAAATCGTCAGCATAACTATGCTATCAACGGGTTCCCGTACTGAAGATTGGACACTATCATGGGATGATTCAAACCTCCCTGATGGCTGGTCTATTAATCCAGACATCAACCAAAATCTAAATCCAACTTTAGTGCCAGGGATTGGAAATGATGTAGACTTTGTTGCCTCAATACCACAATCAGCACTAGGTGATGATAATTCATATGTCATAATGACACTGACCTTAGACCTTGACCAGAACATCACATTTGACACAATCTTACCACTGGAAGTACTCAGGACGCGAGGATTGACAATCGTGGGACCCAGTGGCCTTGATAGCACCTCTGGTTATGGTAGACCAGGAGATATAGCAACAGCATGGATGATGATTGAAAACCTTGGAAATGCCTATGAATCAACCACATCAATAGATTGGACTGCTCCTTCATGGGGCGGTACTCCAACCTTACATGATCAAACTGGCAGTGAAATTTTCTCGCTAAATTTAGCACCGGGTGAACAAAAAGAATTGTTTGTCCATCTTAATACTCCACAGAATATACAGTTGAATTCAGTAACAACGTCTACTATGACAATGTGTATTGGTAGTGGCGCAGAAACTTTGTGTGAAGATTTATTCGTCAATCTTACTGCTTCTGCTGTTACCATTCAACCTACCCATCAAAGAACTCTACCGAACCAAACACTAGAATGGCAAGTTGATGGAACAATACCAAATGACGGAAAGATTTCATGGAATACTGCTTCAGCAAATATGATTCATACCAACTGGATATGGAGTACTGGTGGTGATTTGACTATCAATGGCAGCAATATTGAGGTAAATGGTGTAGCGGATGAGCCGTTTAGCGGCAAGATATATCTTGAACTACCAGTAGATGCAGTACCTCAACGTCACTATTTCCAAACAGATTCCCTCAATGACCCAAATCACAACTTAGATTTCACCATGCAGGTACTTCAAGTATTCCGTAGTGATGCCACAATATTGCAACCAATCCCCGACCAAGTTGGAGAACCAGTAGCATTATTTGTGGAATTAACCAATCAAATCCTCCTGAGATTAGAAAACCCTGGTAATGGAGAAGATGAATTCTTGTTAACCGCAGAAGTAGTGGAAAGTAGCGAAATGAGTAGCCCTCCAGTAGTAGAATTCACCACCTACAACCCACAACGAACACTAGGACCATTAGCAACCACAATCGCTACAGTAGATGTCATATTATCAGAGGATACACCGGCCCAAGAGCCATTTACTGTTAGATTCACATGGGATTCACTTGGTGATGAAACAGTATTTACGATTGTTGATTTATTGATAGAGGCCGAACCAGATCATAACTGGAATGCTTCATTCGCCGAGGGACTCAACCATCAAGTAACACCATCTGAGACAGTTAGTCTTGATTACCAAGTAATCAATACAGGCAATGCAATAGATAACTTGATTGTCAAGCCGAACTTTGAACTGACTTATTTCGGACAAGACAACAGCATGTGGCATGCTGAAGAGATGAATTATTCTGATATTGACGTAAATGAGAGCGTGAATATGCAACTGCAATTTACTACGCCGTCAGATGCATGGTCTGGAACAAGTGCTGAATTAACACTACAATTGTTTTCTGACACCTTATTGATTGATAACATCACTTTAACCTTCAACGTGATTCAAGTCTCAGGTTGGAAATTAAACATATCAGATACTAATTTGATAATTAATCCTGAAGGGCAAAATCTGACGCTAAACGTTGAACATTTAG
>CAXHFO010000125.1:0-5398 GCA_964015895.1 uncultured Candidatus Poseidoniales archaeon | reverse complement strand
TACACTCGAACCTTCGTCGGCAGCGTCAGATGTGTATAAGAGACAGGTTACTACACCATTCCACGTTGAGCGCCGTCAAAGAATGGCTCGAGCACTCGAAGGACTTGAATCGCTACGCCGAGTTGCTGATGCGGTACTGGTACTGGACAACAACCGATTACTACACTATGTTCCAAACCTACCACTTGATGAAGCATTCTCAATTATGGACCAACTAGTTGCTGAAATTGTCAAAGGAATTGTTGAGACAATTACCTTACCTTCACTGATCAATCTTGATTTCGCTGACGTTCGGGCGATCATGGCTAATGGTGGAGTAACTATGATGCTATATGGTGAATCAGACCGTGGACCTGAAGAAGTGGTTCACGAGGCATTGAATCACCCACTGCTGGATGTTGATATCTCTGGAGCAACCGGCGTGTTAATTCACGTGACTGGTGGAAATTACATGACTTTGGAATCTGCCTCACAAGTAGTTGACTTATTGACTTCAAAAGTTAGTGAAGATGCTAACGTAATTTGGGGTGCTCGACAAGATGCTGGATTTGGTGATACCATCAAAGTAATGGCGATTATTACTGGCGTTGGCGGCACCGATTTACGCACCGGCAGACTGGCGCCAGATGCTCTTGGTGATGCTCTACGCATAACTCGTGGTAAGAATCAAACCTCTGATTCAAGTACTAACAATTTAGGCTTCCATCGCTTTGATTGATAGATGATTATTGTTCTGTCAACTTTGAGAAATTGTCAAAAGAGAGATGCGTCAAGGGCAATACATGCGCGGCAAGGCCATATTTGCTCTATTAGTGACTATCTTCATGATGACTCCGGTTCAGGCTGGCGAAGTAAACACCTTCCAAACCCAGCAGAATGACCCTAGGCAACCTGATGCTAACAACACAACTCTCTACACCTATTCAGATGGTATCAACAATTTTTGGTCACATTTCAGTGACAATGATACTGACTCGGTTGACACTTTTACTGAAGAAGATGATAATGGAGTAATTACCATCAAGCATCGATTTACCATGACGCCAGTGCTTGACAAGCGATTAAGTATGACCGTTGGTGGTGAAATTCGTGGAAATTTCAATGTTTACTACAACGGCGATTCCGATAGTACCGACAATGCTGGCCCGTGTCAACCAGGTCAAACCCCTAACGATTGTGATTGGCTAAACATAACTATGTACAAAGGGCAAACCAAGGTATTCCAACATACTGAAAACCCATGGCCGGCAGACCAATGGAAGAATATTCAGTTTTCATTCTTTGTTGAAGAAGGCAATGAAACCTGGGACTCAAATAACGATAACCCTGTTATCGAAGTGACTATGAAAGTCAAAGGCGATTATCAAGACGGTGGATTCTTTGGCTTCCCAAGTGGTACTCCGGGTGCATATGGCATTGAATTAGGTGAAGGCAGTTCTGTCGAATTACCAATCGACCCTGCATCATTTGATGAAGTATTCCAAGATGGTGGAGACATCGGCGACTCGCCTGCTAGTGAAGACGCCCCCGGATTCTCCTTGGTTGTCGCATCGGCAGCAATCGCTATGGCGGCTTTCATCAATCAACGCAGAGACACTCCTGAACAAGAGTGATTTCACAGTGCGGCAATTATTGCACTAACATCTAGTGCAACAGCAATTTGCTCTCCAGTCGCTAGATCCTTTAGCATCCCTTGATTTGCTTCAAGGTCTCTTGGGCCAACTACCAAAGTCTTAGTGGCACCAATACCATTAGCCCAACCAAAGGCTTTGCCAATCTTACGACCACGTAATTCTAACTCAACTCGCTGGCCAGTACTACGCAAGCCACCAACTATTGGCAGGATTTCTCCCACATCAATATTGAATGGGATAACCGCAATCAAACCCTTGCCATCATCTTCACCTGGCACAACCTCGGTGCGCGACTGGCGTTCTGCCTGTGCTTCTAAAGCCAAGAGTACGCGGTCAAAACCTAAGCCAAAACCACAGCATGGGTCTAAGTCGGGCAAGCCAAACAAATGTAGTAATTTGTAAGACCCGCCGCCAAGCACCTGCCCTTCACCACCCATTTCAGGGACAATTACCTCAAACACCATTCCGGTGTAATAATCTAAGCCGCGAGCAACTGTAAGGTCAACTGCTAGTGATGGCGGTGCTGGTGCTAATGCCGCCACCGCACTAAGAGTAGTGGCTAAATCGTCTAGTGCTTCAAGTGAAACACCTTCCAGTGAAGACAGGATTTCTCGGGCTGGCCCAAGTGTTTCAGCGCCGCCAGATAAGTCTGCTAACTGACGAAGTGGTGCCGCATTTTCTGCTGGAATACCATTATCTTGCAACAGTTTTGCTAGACCATTATCATCACCTTTGTCTAACAATCTCATAGCGCTGGCTACCGGTGGCTCACTGGCTCCTGCTGGAGTAGCCATGGAAAGTCCAAGGCCACTCAGGGCATTTTTCAAGATCCCAACATGCCCGATTCTAATTTGCCAGTCTTCTAGGCCACAATCGGTTAGCATATTGATGGCTAAGGCGATTACTTCAGCCTCAGCTAGCGGCCCAGTCGCCCCAATGAGTTCAACTCCGTATTGGAAAAATTCTCGATACCTGCCTTTCTTGAACTCTTCATAGCGATAACATTGACCATAATATGACACTCGAAGCGGTTTGGTATCGTTACGCATTTCTTCAGCAATCATGCGCATTGCTGGTGCGGTTAATTCGGGGCGTAGGGTCAAATTTCTGCCACCTTTATCCTCAAAAGCATAGAGTTGAGAAATTACTCCTGGACCAGATTTTGCGGTAAACAAATCTAGTGATTCAAATACTGGAGTTTGAATGCGCTTGAAACCACTACGCCTAGCACATTCCTCAAGCAATTGCTCGAACGCAAGACGGCGATTCATCACCTTAGGGGTGAAGTCTCGAGTACCGCGTGGGCGTTGCACCATGAGTAAATCCACAAGGTGATTGTTCATGACCTCTTCGCAAGGATTTAGCCAAACAAGAGGATTTACCAGCCCACTGCCCAAGTATCATCATCGGCTTGCTCATCCTTGCCTTGCCACTTTACTTCCTCATCATCCAAGGCGTCTTGTTCACTATTTGAGACTGCTTCCTGTGCCTCGCTTTCCGGCTCAACTGACTCTTCAATGGCGCGTTCTATTTGACTCTCTTCCTCGACTGCTGCTGCTTCCTCTAGTAACTCTTCGAGGATTTCATTTTCTGCTAAGCCAGCATCTTGACGAACCTCGACTAACTCTGGGGCTAATAGTACATCGCTGTCATCAATTATTTCCGTCTCAAGAAGTTCTTCCACAGCAACCTCTTCGATGGCATTTTCTTTGGGCTTAAAGCGTTCGAGGAAGGCTTCTCCTTCTGTCGGAGCATCAAGCGCAGCCAGCGCATTCTTAGTCAGTTGAGCGGCTGGAGGCATGGCTCTGGCTCGCTCTTCCGCCTTTTGTCGTTGAATTAGGGCTAGTGCCTCAGCTTGGTCACGTTCGGCCGCCATTTCAGCCTCAACTGCTTGCCACATTTTGGTCTCTTTGAATTTTTCACGCTTCTCTTCCAGCACTTCGATTTGACGCCGACTTGGCCGGTCATATAATTTCCAGAAGCAGTATACCAGAAATAGAAATGCAATAGATGCAAGCAGACCGGTAATTAGGGTGGTAACGAGGTTAGACACCTCAACCATCCTCCACCCAATCAAACTACTTCGGCTTCAAAAACCGCATCATCTGATGCTAGATGCTCAAAACCTGGCACTAACTCTCCAAGTTCAAACACTAGGTCATCATCGCCACCAGGCAATGTAGAGATGTCAACTTCTGCGCCTTCTGGAATATTTCTGAAAATCGGTCTTTGAATTAGGTACTTGTTGAGGAATATGAAAGAAATAGCCACAACTCCCCAGAAAGCGAGAATAATTCCAAGTCCCTTCGGATTACCTGGGTTCCATACGTCATCCGTATTGGCAATCATATCACCAAAGTAGGAGACCATCAAGACGGTGAACAGAATTGGGAACGCGATGTAGAGTAAAATATCCCACCAGCGACCAACAACGATATCATTATCTCCGGTATTGATGAAATCATCACGGAATGCTGAAACTCCAACGCCGAGGTATCCCTTGAAGCCACCGGGTGCTTCTCCTGCGGCAACTTGCGCCTTCCAGCGAAGATAGCCATATTTCCAAATTGAGAAGGCAATAAATAATCCTGAGAACATCAATCCATAGCCCCATATGTGATCTTGAACTTCCAAGAATTCAGGGAACGCAACTCCTGCAGAATCTAATTTAATCCACATTACTGCTGAAGGTAGTCCAAAGATGAAAAGGGCAAGACCAGTGATTGCTACTGAGCGCTCACGATTGTAGCCGTGGTCAACGAAATTTCTGACACACAACTCAACGGTTGAAATCATTGAGGTTAGAGCAGCAAATGATAGCGCAAGGAAGAATCCGGCCATCATAACAAATGGCCCAATTGAGCCACCTGGAGCTTGGGCGAATACTTCTGGTAGGGCAAGGAAAGTAATTGCTGAAGAACCACCAGTTACGGTTGCTAGTGGGTCACTACTAACTGCGAAGATAGAAGACAATACTGCTAGTCCAGCAATAATTGAAATGCTGTTGTTGGCAAGTCCCATAGTAAATGCATTAAGGACAGTATCCTCATCTTTTCTCATGTATACCGCATAGGTAATTGCCATACCCATTCCAGCAGAACAAGACCATGCAGATTGCGATAAGGCATTAATCCATATTTCAGGCTCAAACAGTAAATCTGGGTCGACCGAGAACATGAATGTCGCACCGTCTAAAGTTCCGTCTTCAAAGTCCATCCACAACGAAAGGAATAGCGACATGAATAACAAGACGAACAAGGAAATCATCAGTACTACGTTGACCTTTTCAATCGCCTTAGCACCTTTCCAGATTGCTGCCAAAGTAAGACAAATTACGATGAATTGGAAAAATATTACTTGGCCTGGAGATTGTAAGAAAGAGTTCCACACCTCGGTAGTATCTACTCCCTCGCCAGTTAGTCCACCAGTAATTCCCAGTTGGAAATATTTGATAGTCCAACCTGCAACAATGGCATAATAAAATCCTATGGCTGTTGAAATCCATGCCGTCCACAGACCCATCCAGGCGAATTTCTTACCGGCAAATATTCTGAAAGTACCAATTGTACCAGTACGACTTCGCTTACCCATAGCAAACTCGGCAATTACCAGTGGTATGGACCAAGCAAACAAGAAAATTAGCCAAGGGATTAGGAACGTTCCTCCACCATTTGCTCCGACCATTCTTGGGAATCGCCAAATGTTTCCGGTACCAATTGCCGCGCCAATAGAAGCGAAGATTAGACCTAGACGGCCGTTAAACT
>CAXHFO010000124.1:0-5424 GCA_964015895.1 uncultured Candidatus Poseidoniales archaeon | reverse complement strand
GATTATCAGCGGTCTCGTGGGCTCGGAGATGTGTATAAGAGACAGTCATCTAATAATCTCAATCAAGCGAGGTTTTGCCTCGATTGGCTTTGATGAGATAATAATAGATTCAGTTAGCGCTTGCTTCTCTTGGGCTGTAAGGTCAATATTATGATGGAATTTAATCCAGGTCTCGCCTTGATTGATTGCTTGGCCTCGCTCAACTAGAATTTCAAAGCCAATCTCTGGAATAATTGTGTCTTCCATAGCAAATCTACCGGCTCCGTGGTTGCGAGCAATCTCTGCTAAGGTCATTGAGGTAATTGCTGAGACATAGCCTTGGCTAGTTGACTCAATCGGGGTTATTTGTTTACTATTAGCTAGTAATTTGGTTGGTTCTGTAATAAGTAACTCAACATCTGGTTGGCTAACGCCTTGGGCTAAGCACATTTGCTTGAATTTAGCCAACGCCTCGCCATTATCTAGAACATTATTCATCATTGCTTGGCCGGCAAATTCGTCGCTTGCTACGCCAGATAGTACCAACAAGGCTGCACCCTGGAGTACGACTAATTCCCTAGTGTCGCTAGATCCATGGCCGTTAAGCACCGCAATACTGCCAAGAATTTCCAAACTATTACCAACATATCGCCCAATTGGGTAATCCATTTGGGTAATTTGAGCAATTGTCTTGATGCCTAGTCCCTGTGCAGCACCAACCATAGATTTAGCCAGTGCTTTAGCATCCCCAAACGATTGCATAAATGCACCTTGACCACATTTGACATCTAGCACGAGAGAGCCTAGTCCTTCTGCTGCTTTTTTGGAAATAATTGAGGCTGTGATAAGTGGAATGCTATCGATGGTGCTAGTGACGTCTCTAATTGCATACAAGAGGCCATCTGCTGGCGCGATTGCCGCATTTTGCGCCGCGATACAACAACCAATTTCCTCTACTTGGTCTTGCATTTGTTGTGGATTAAGTGAACAATTGAATCCTTTGATTGATTCTAATTTGTCAATGGTTCCACCAGTATGCCCTAGCCCTCGACCAGCTAGCATTGGTACTTTCACTCCACATGCGGCTAAAGCCGGTGCCAGCATTAGCGACATTTTGTCACCAACTCCTCCAGTACTATGTTTGTCAACCACTAGGGTATTATCTTGCCAAGTAATTATTGAGCCTGACTCCATCATTCCTTTGGTTAATATTGTAGTTTCATCAACAGATATACCATTGCTGTGAACTGCTTTCAACCATTGTTCAACATAATTAATGTCGATATTTCTATTTGCTACAGAATCGATGAACTCGCCTAGCAAAGTTAAGTCCATAGTTTGCTGCTGATTTATTTGGCTTATCAGTGTCAAAACATCTGATGATTCCATAAGATCAACCTAGTTTTTTGCTAAGCCAATTTCTACCAATCTCTGATGGAGATAATCACCGGCATTAATCGATTGGAAATCAGCCTTACCACTGGTCATCTCAATGAATTCTGGTCTTGGAGTCAAATCGATTGAATTACGTGGGTGAACAAACATTGGCATTGAGAAGCGACGCACTGACTTGGATGCAGGGTTTACCACTCGGTGGGTTGTAGATTTGAATAATCCATTAGTCAGGTTCTGTATCATGTCACCAGAATCGACAATGATGTGTCGCTCATCGCCCTCGACTTTTATCCACGTGCCGTCATGGTCCATTACCTCAAGACCATCTGCAGTAGCAGTAACTAGTAGCGTGATGAAATTGATATCTTCGTGAGCTGCTGACCGGACTGCACCCTCTTGAACATCTTCGCCAAGGGGTGGGTAGTGAATAATACGCATAATGGTATTACCATCATCGGTCATCTCAGGCAGCCAATTTGCTTCTTTGCCAAGATAAATGCTACAAGCAGCCAGTAATTCTCTTGATACATTCTCCATTCTGTTATACAAGTCGTCAATGGTTTCCTTGAATTGTGGCACATCTGGCTCAGGCCAAACATTTGCTGGATAGGACGGGTTTTCTCCGGGCTGGTGAGTGCGGCCGGTTTGCCAGAATTCTTTCAAGTCAGGTGCAGGATTATCTTTGGCGTGCTCGACACCAAAAGCAGTATAGCCACGTTGATGGGAAATTTCTGACCGTGAATAATTGGACTTACTGTTTTGGTCAAGTCCGAAAAAAGCATCGCCATTATCATATGATTGATGGATCAACTCTAACGGTATCCCGTGATTTTTTAGGGCGAAAAATCCGATGTCCTTGAGTGAATCACCCACTAGTTTGATGAAGTTATCACGTCGCCTTTCATCATCAGATAGATAGTCGGCAAAATCTACTACAGGTATGCTTCGTGTCATGTTATCACTTTGGGGTAATGACCATACCGTATGAACTCTATGGCAGTTGGGCAGCAAAAACTGTGATTTTCTCAGTCACGGATTTTTGACAGTAGTCTAATCATTTCGATGTAGATCCAAATTATTGTGACTAAAACACCAAATGCGCCCCACCACTCTGCATTCTTAGGTGCTTGCCACTTTACCCCTGATTCGATGAAACCAAAATCAGAAATCAAGCTCAAAGCCGCAATACACAAAATGAACACGGTAATTCCAATGCCTAAAGGTCCTGAAGAATGTATGAATGGAACTTCAAACGGCGTCAGTAGGGTGAAGAATATCGAGACCAAATACAGCATCATTATAGCACCAACTAGGCTGTATATGACTTTGTTAAAGGTTGGAGTAGGCCTAATGATTCTAGAGGAATAAATCACTAGCATTCCACCAGTAATGAACAGTGTGCCAAAAGCAGCTTGGATAATTATTCCGGAGTAAAATGCTTCGAAAATAAGTGAAATTGAACCCACGAACATACCTTGTAGTACAGCATAGATAGTCATCAGTGCGCCTGGGTTTTCAGGTCGCATGAACATCAATATCAGTACTACAACAAATCCTCCTAGCAACCCACCCCATGTCATGCCGCTAATCACCGATGTATTACCCGAGGAAAGTGCATCTAGAGCGACATATGCCGCGATAAATGCAGTCAATGTCACAATTCCAAGCAGGTAGGCTAATTTGCCAATTGTTCCTTGCAAAGTCATTGTGTTTTGTCCTTGGATATTAGACCAAAAATTCTGAGTCATAACCGGATTACTAGTAGAGTAGCGCATCTTTATCAGTCCTGCTAATGTTAAGTCCTTTGTCAATCTTACGATGTTATTGGTTACTTTCAAGTTGTTCTTGATAGTACTGGGCGAGTTGGTCAATCGTCCATCCGTTGTCCAAATAACGTTGGATAACATCCTCTGTCCATCCAGGGAATTTAGCTAAATCTTCAGGCGAAAAATTGCCGCTATCTTCAGCCGTCTGGCTTTCTCCGCTACCATCAAGCACTGGCATTGCCCATGATTCAGTATCAACAGATTCCGAATTCTCGACTAACATCATTTCTTGTTCCTCAAGGCTCACTAGATTTTTAGCCTCAATAGCCTTACTTTCTAATTGCTTTAGGATGATAAATGCTCCAACCGAGAAGATGGCTGCGACAATCATCACAATCAACATACTGTTTTTACCCGTCTCATCATTCTCACCATCACTAGCATCTGCCAGTTCAGCCAGTTGTTCGGCAGAACATCCATCAAAGTCAGTTAATGCCCCGGATTGAGTATTTGGGCACAAATCAAACTTATTCGGGATAGTGTCCAAGTCGTCATCCGCTTCTGGGTCTACACTATTATTATCATCTGGCTCACTTGGAGAATTACCAGAAGAAAGATCGCAACCATATTGGTCAGTATCCTTGATTCCATCTCCATCAGCGTCTTCCATGTTTAGTGCATCATAAATGGCAACATTAGCAACTGAGGTGTTAAGGGCGGTTCTTTGGGCCCAAATAATCTCTATTGAATCGATAGCACAATCGCCATCAGTATCAGCTAACATTGGGTGACTGCCTTGTTTTTGCTCATCTGTGTTGTTGACTCCATCACCATCGGAATCAAACATATCCTCAGTAACTCCCGAAGGCATGGTGCGCTTGGTCCGATTTAATCCATTAGCAACTTCATATTTGTCGGTCAGTGAATCCTGGTCAGTATCTGTTACGTTGTCTAGACGATTCCAATCAGCGTGCCAACCATCTAGGTAATACTGAGTAATCACCGATGAATGGATGATGACTCCCATCTCGCGGTTACGGTTCATTGCCGAACTACCCATGTTTATCGAGGACACAAGTACACTTTCTCCATCAACAATAATTCCTTTATTGTGTAATTTAGCAACATCATCGTCTTCACCCATCACAATTGCAGAAGCATCTAATCCCTCAGTGCCGTTCCAAACTTCATTGAACAAGTCAACGACCTCTTGGTCATCATCATCCAGGTATGCGCCGTTGATAATTAAATGAACACCTACTCCCTGCATTGCCACATCATGTAGAGCGGTAATGATTGGATTTTCATCACCCCATCCATAAGACCAGTCAGCATCAAGAGTTTGCTGGGAGAGTAGTACTTCATCTTCTGCGGACATTATGAAGTCAACGATTTTGGTGACACAATTTGATGGGCAGGTAAGTAATTCACCAGATATACTGGTTTGGATGGCAGATTGAACGCCGCCTCCACCAATGGTACTAGGTGGGTAGAATTGATACTGATCATAATCATTTAGCGACATTAGTTCAGAGACGTCGCGGTCAAGAATAATCTGTTGCTCAACCATCTGCGCTAAATCATCGTTGTCAATAATAACACTCCATTCGACATTGCCTCTAACATCTGGGGCTGGAACAGATGAGGGTTTCCAGTTGCCAGATGACATCCAGATACTGTTTGAATCTCTTACTGCAACTTTGCTATGTAAATACAGATATGGTTCATTTGAATCAGTGTTAAACTCATACACAGTTGCACCAGCTTGGATTAAGGTGTAAGCATAATCATTCTTGTATTGTAAATCTGTTTCAGACCAAATGTTACAATTATAGCAACCCGGGTCAAGCATCAATTCTACGCTTACGCCTCGGCTTAATGCATCTAACAATGCCTGGACCAGATTTGCTTCTTGCATTTGGTAAAGTTGAATTTGCAGACTTGTTTGACTACCATCAATCCATTGGATTAACTCTAATAAACCGTTTTGTGGACCCACAATCGGGGTCACGATAGATTCCCCTTCACTAAAGTCGGTAGCTAAGCATAGAGTATTGTATAATCCACTTATTGACCACAGATATTTCCAATCATCAGCACTATTTGTGTCTGGTAAGTGCTTGCAACCATCGCCTCTAACGTAGATAAATTCATCATCTGATACACTATTTGTTGGTATCGAGACTGCTTCGCTGGCCCATCCCGCATGAGTAGCAGGTCCGCTATCAAACACGAAAGCATCAGATAGGTTATCACTTGGGTCGACGATGGTAATGACTACACC
>CAXHFO010000123.1:0-5433 GCA_964015895.1 uncultured Candidatus Poseidoniales archaeon | reverse complement strand
GCGGTGTTTCAGGCGGCCTTATGCCTGTTCCAATGCTGAACATTCTCAACGGAGGAGCACATGCCGCTAGTAATGTTGATGTTCAAGAATTCATGGTTATGCCACACGGATTTGATACCTTTGAAGAAGGTCTTAGAGCAGGAGTAGAAACTTATCACGCATTAAAAAAAGAGCTGAAAAGCGATGGACTGCTTGGTGGTGTTGGTGACGAGGGCGGCTTTGCACCAAATCTTCCTGCTAATGAAGAGGGTCTGAAATATATGGTAAGGGCAATAGAAGGTGCCGGTTATTCTACTGAAGATATGGGTATTGCACTTGATGTTGCTGCTACAGAATTTTACTCAGATGATAAATATCACATGGACGGTAAACAAATTTCCAGCGATGAGTTGTCTAACATCTATGCTGGGTGGCTTGATGATTATCCAATATTGTCAATTGAGGATGGATTTGCTGAAGATGACTGGCTCGGGTGGTCTAATTTCACCAAATCCCAAGGACATAGAGTTCAAATTGTCGGCGACGATTTGTTTGTTACCCAAGCCGAGCGTTTATCTCAAGGCATTGAAATGAAAGCAGCTAACGCTATGTTGGTGAAAGTGAATCAGGTTGGTACCGTCACTGAAACTCTTGAATCAATGGATTTGGCAACATCTCATGGTTTCAATAACGTAATCTCACATCGTAGTGGGGAAACTGAAGATGTTACTATTGCTGATTTAGCGGTAGGGACGCGAGCAGGGCAGATCAAAACCGGTGCTCCAGCACGTTCAGATAGGGTTGCTAAATACAACCAACTGTTGAGAATTGCAGAGGATGTCAAAGAATATCGCTCCCCATTCTAAATAACAACTTGTGAGGTTTAATTATGCGTTGGTGGCGGCATATCTTACCAATTTTAGCAATAATTGTCCTACTATTATTCGCCCGCCAAATCTACCCATATACTACTCCGCTCAATAATGTCAAGATCGATGGTTTTGAAATTGAAAAGGTTGCTTCAGGTTTGGGTGGACCAACTTGTATAGAATGGGCCAGTTCAGAAGAATTGCTAATCTGTGACCGAGATGGTGATAGGATTTTATTGATGAATATCTCTAATGATTTTGATTATGAAGTAATTATTGACGGACTAAATAATCCACATGATGTCCATTTTGACGGGGATGTACTATTTGTCTCTGAGTCTGGAAAACTATCCAGTTACAATATCTCTTCCAATTGGCAAGTAGGTGAAAAAGTAGTGTTAATTGATGATGTACCAGTTGGTAATCACCAAACAAACGGCATCAACGCAATGCCAAATGGTAGCTTAATTTGGCACTCTGGATCGACCTGTAATGTTTGCTTTGAAGACGACTCACGTAATGGTGCGTTGTTGTGGGTTGATGGACAAACCGGCGATCACGGCATATTGGCTTCGGGAGTAAGAAATTCATTTGACGGAGTATGGGTCGATTCAATGGGATATTTGTTTACCGATAACGGACGGGATTGGGAGGGAAACCATCCACCTGAAGAGGTAAATTTGTTAATACCTGGTGCTGATTATGGATGGCCAAATGACGAACCGGATGACCCTGTGCCATCTGGGACGATTGGGCCAATTGCTAAGTGGGCGCCACATACTTCGATGAACGGTATAGATGTCAGACCAGAAAACTCATCTTTACCAGGTCTTTCAATCAGCGCTGGACACACCGTATATGCCTCAGTTTATGGTTCATGGAATACGCTTCTTCCACAAGGACATGAAATAGTAAGAATTGATTTTACTCCTGCCTTTGATGAAGCGGGTAACTTTTCTGGCTGGGATTCTGATGAAACTAGAATTGCCACTCAATTAGGCACTCCTCTGCCATTGCGGTTTTCTCCAAGTGGAGATCTATACTACGCCACCTTTGGCGGGGGCGGGACATTAAATCGATTCGTCCAAATTTAAGTTAGCCGGGTTGCCGTTTCTAATAGAGTTTCATCATTTCTTTGCAGGCTTCTAATGTATCTAGCAATCGTATGTTGTGATTGTTCAAGGTCTAGCAGGTCGCCAACCCATTCAAGCTCCGTACTCATCAAATCAACATCGTCGGAAAATGCTTGCCAGACTGAACAACCACTACCATCTTCATCACTAATTTGTCTAAACCACGTTGAAGCATTCACCTTAACGTTCGCTTGTAGGTCATTTCTAGTGATGTATCGCACAATACAGTCTTCGCTAACAAAGCGTCGATCACTTTGCTCAAGCATTTCCGCAGTATCATCGTCCAATGCGCCGATTTGAAACCATATCACCGGGAAGTTATCTTGTGGGTACTGCATCAGCATCTTTGTTACTGCTTGTTTTGCTCTTTCTGGCGCAAGGAAAAGAACCACAATATCAGGAATAATTCCTTCATCAATCGACGGACGAATCGGTCTGCCAAGTATACTACTTCCAGCATCTCTAGGATGTATCGGGACTAGCCTCCAACCTCTACCATCTAGGTCATGAATTGCTTGATGCGCCGGTCTTGCTGAATTTAGCCCAGCTCCAAGAATATGAATCGATTGAGCATTGACTACCGCTTCAGTAATCCACGGAGTAGCCCCCTCTGCCATGAAGAGTTCTAGTATGTTGGTTTTATCAAACCATGTTTGATTAAATCGATGATAACCAAGTGTTGAGACGAGTTATTCCTTCTTCGATATTTTCCATTGAAGTAGCATATGAAATTCGGATAAAACCTTCTCCACCTTCCATTAAGGAGCCAGGAATCAATTGTACTTTGGCTTCCTCAAGTGCTCGCTGAGCAAATTCAATGTCGGTCATGCCAGTCTGGCTGATATCACATAGAGCATAGAAAGCCCCTTCCGGTTTGGGTAAAGTAATCCCAGGCAAGTTGTCGAGTAACTTGTGAATCACATCTCGACGTTGATGAAAAGAATCTTGCATCATTTTTGTTTCTTGCTTAAGCGATAATGCCGTAATCGCTGCAGGCATCAAAAAGGTAGGGACGTGAGTGGCAGCACTTGCATTGATTTTCTTAATAGCATCAGCAATTTGCTTACTTCCTCCAGCCCAGCCAAGACGCCATCCAGTCATAGCCCAACCTTTTGACCAGCCTCCAATAGTGATAGTTCGCTCTTTTCCACCTTCAATTGATGCTGGTGAAGTATAGCCGTAATCAGCCCACACCAAGGTAGCATAAATCATATCATCAATAATCCACAAATCATGTTTTACTGCTAGTTTTACCAGCATCTCAATTTCTTCTGGAGTGTATACTGCGCCTGTGGGGTTGTTTGGGGAATTGATCATTATCGCTTTGGTATTGGCAGTCACGGCTTTTTCTAATGCGGCAAAATCTGGATGATAATTGTCTCTGCGAACCGGAACATGAACTGGAACTGCACCAATTAATTTCAGCATTCCATCATAAGATGGCCATGCTGGGGCTAATAGTAGAACTTCGTCACCAGGGTCTAGAGTAGCCATCATGGCATAGAGGACCGCTTGCTTACAACCGGGTGCAACCACGATGTTTTCAGCATCAATGTCAATTTCATGAACTTTTAGATGCTCAGAAACCGCTTGACATAACTCAGGACTGCCTTGGGTTCGAGTATAGGCGGTTTCCCCTCGATCAAGGGCGGATTTTGCCGACTCTACTATTGCAATAGGGGTGGCAAAATCAGGTTGCCCGACAGTAAATCGAATTACATCTGGGCTTGGTGGTGATAAAAAAGCAGCAAAACCGGTGCCAACTTTGTTGATATTTTTGTTAATTTGTGGCATGTATGTCCCTCGATGGTGATATACAACCCAACCATTCCTTATTATTCATTATTTGTGAAATATAGCGTGATTTAGATTGGAGCACGGACTGGGATTTGAACCCAGGTAAGAGGATTTGCAATCCCCGACGTAGCCGCTCCGACATCCGTGCAGACATACCTGCGATTAACAAGTTATATTTCAACGCGCCTTTTAGAAAATTAGACCAATACTTTGGATGCCACCATTGATTAAGAATAACCTATGCAGATGTTTACATGATATCGGTATCTCTGCCCGGAACGACTCCGTCAAGTGAGTATTATGATTGTCGTTTCGCGGTACTCAGAGCGCCGCTCGGGTTCCAACGAGGGGCTGAATTACTCGATGATGATGATCAAGCAATACACGCTTGGGCCAGCCTCGATAAGACTGTTATTGCAGTTGGCAGAGCACACTTAATACCGAGTAATAGTGATGGAGCAGGCTCTGATCACGGTGGCCCTGGTGCGGTTAAGATACCAGGATTTGGGCCATTATCTGCGTCTTCAAACCGGCCAGCATTTCAGATTCGTCAAATGGGTACATTAGAGAATTACCGAAGACAAGGTCTCGCAGCAAAGGTACTGACAAGTCTTGAGGAAGCAGCAAAAACACATTTATCAGCCAAAGCGGGATTTTTACAAGCTAGAGAGCAAGCCATTGGATTCTATCAGTCTCAGGGTTGGCAAATAATTGATGAGCCATATTCAATTGAAGGTATCGGACCACATCGTTCAATGATGAAGAAATTTTAACTTGATTTTTTGGCGCATTCTATCGCGCTTTTGATATACCCGATAACCATTCCAAATGTTAGAGGGAACACTGGGTTCCCTAAGACCGACCCGTGAAAAGCGATGAATTTGGAGAATATTAACAAACCATATAATAAAACAGAAAACAGGGCACTAAGAGCCCATGATGCGTTAAATCAAGCGTCAGCAAGAGTCTGTTTTAGGGTTTATTTTACTAACAATACCAGCGTAGCATCGTATCAATCACATGTCTTGGAGCAGGTCATGCCTGCAACTCGAATGGAAAGAGAGAACAGCGGGTTCTCTATGTAAAAAACTAAAGGAAGTAAAAAACATGAACAATAGAAAAATAATGAGCGTGCTCTTGGCACTATTTCTAGCATTATCTGCTGTTACAGCAGTGAGCGGTGACGGATCCGACCCAAATGACCCATCTGATGGTGGAGCTGACTGGGACGGCGACGGTCTTACCAATGCAGAGGAACAAAGTCAAGGCACTAATATGAACAATGCTGATAGCGATGGCGATGGATTACCAGACGGTTGGGAAGTTTCTAACGGACTTAACCCTACCAACGGTGGAGATGGCAATGCGGATCCTGATGGTGACGGATTGACCAACTCACAAGAGTATGCTTCGGGTACCAACCCGAACAATGCTGACACCGATGGCGATGGTAAACCCGACAATTCTGATGCTTACCCAACTGACCCTAACGACGGTGAATATTCCGACTCCGATGGTGACGGTATACCTGATGCATACGATCCTGATTTCACTAATTCGGATCAAGGCTCAGGCAATGGCGGAACCAACGGTGGTGGAGAATCTGATGCCGGTGGACAAACTGAAAATCCTCAAGGTGAAGGACAAGGTCAAGG
>CAXHFO010000122.1:0-5460 GCA_964015895.1 uncultured Candidatus Poseidoniales archaeon | reverse complement strand
GGATTGAAGGTTTTTAGAATGGCCGCCCCAATTAAACCGTCGAAGTCAGAATCTGCCACAATTTTAGCATACTGTGGAATCTTGTTCGCACCCATATATTAAACTCAAACAACTAGATTGAAGTATTTTTGCAGTAACTTGCGCAAATAACTTGACTAACTATGTGTTGGGGTAGTTATGGAAACCTCTTGTGGCGTCGTTCTAGTAAATTATGGAACGGTATTATTACTGCAATATCCCCAAGGATATTGGGATTTGCCAAAGGGTCACGTCGAAGACTTTGATCGTGACAGAAAAGCTACTGCAGCTAGAGAATTAATGGAAGAAACTGGCATTTCAGCAATAGAATTTATTGATGGTTTTGAAGAAAAGACAACGTATAGTTTCAAGAAAAAGGGAAGATTAACTGAAAAACAGGTTTTTTGGTTTCTAGCCACTACTGAAAAAATAACCGTAAAATTATCCAAAGAACACCATCGCTATATGTGGCTTGATTGGGATTTAGCAATTGACATGGCTACTCATGATGAGACAAAGGGCACTCTTACCAAAGCCAAGACATATGCTGACAGTATTGGCTTAGTCTAAGTCGTTATAGTCAGCGTCATTTGAACCAATCTTCCTAATCATATTGGCAACATTTGATGACTCTCCACGTTTCCCAAGAGGTGTCCAAAGAGTTTCCTGCTCGCCCATATTTTTTGTGACCCATCTAGCAAACACAAAAAACCAATCCGATAGTCGGTTGACATAGACTTTAGCGACTCCCCTAACCGCTTTACTACCTTCTTCATCTTCAATGGCGACAAGCCCTCTTTCCAAGCGCCTAGTTACGGTTCTAGCCAAATGAATTATTGGTTCAGGCCCTGCTCCTGTTGGTAAAATGAAACTGGTTAATGGGTCAAGTTGTTCTAGCCATGCATCCATTTCGTCGGTCAAGCTATCGCATTGTGTCAAGTCAATTAACTGCATATATTCGGGTAATTTATCAGGTTCACAAGCGAGTTCAGCGCCTAAGTCGAATAATTCATTTTGTATCCGATCTAGTGCAGATTCAGCGATGTTCTGGATTCGATTAATAGTCGCACTCGAGCCGCCATCAGCGTGACTTGGTAAGACTTTACACTCTCTTCTTATCAAGCCTACAATTGAATTTAATTCATCACATGTCCCAACTGCGGCAAATCTTAGGTGAGATTTTCGGTGTCTTGAGCCATCAACAAATGAAGAGGAACCGTCATCTCCAGTTCCAGTATAAACACGATTAATTCGAACCATTACACACCCGACCTAACCATCCGAGGTTATGCTTCTATGAGTGGTTTGCGGGAGAGGAAACTTGAATTTAATTCATGATACCATTCGATATCTTCTTCGCCAATGCACCAAGAATACTGGACTACTTTCTCATCTACAACTCCGTACCATTCAAGTCTGCCAAGTTCTAAACAAGCCATTCGAGCGCCGGTTGATTCCAGTCTCTTCACTACGCTGTGCCACGATTGTATCATTGTTGCCAAATAATCAGCAATCTCAGTAACATGGTCATGTTTTGAGTCATAACTTTCCAAAATAATATCTAATTCCTCAGTTAGATCTCCCGATATATCGCTAATTGATTGAAGTTCTACTAAACATCGAGAGGCTTCTTTCAAACCTATCCTCGCTTCTTCGATGGTTACTATTTTTGCCCCACTGGGGATTTGGCCAATCGCCGTTTCATAGTTATGTAAATCTGTGATAGACATAGGCCTACCAGAATATATTGGTACTTCGGATGTATCAGACACATGTGTCTTTTGACGAGAAGGGTCTTGAATACATCGATACTATTGGGTAAATTATGTTGATTTTGTAACCATTTGTCCAGTGCCAGTAATCTCGGGCTGATTAGAAGAAAATATGTGGCTATAGGTTTTGTATGCCAAATAAAATAGCACCCAAACCCAAAGTATTGCTTCGGCAAGTAAAATTGCAATGTAGATTGGCCCCAGAGACATTAGCATTGCAAGGCCGTCATATGGATTACCATGAATTGAGATGAAGACAAGTTGAGAGGTTAGGTTGGCAACAAACCAAATTGCTAAAGTTGCTCCAAGTAATGGTGAGATTTGTTTAAACTTCTGCTGCACATTGTTGTTTCCCATGGTTATATATCGACTTTAAAATACATAAAACAATCGGCTAAATGCTTATTTTCGGCGCAAAGGGGGCGTTAAACGCCCTAAAGCGGCATTATTCACTTTCGCTAGCGAATGTTGCAAATCCCATACTACTCAAACAATCATCTATTGCCTCGAGCCATTCAACGGCTACTGATTCATTGCCCCCTGATTCAAGAAATAATTCGTTCCAATGTTCTGCTTTTTCTGCTTCATCTATTGCTTGAAATATTTTACTAAGAGCCGAATATGCCATTGGATTTAGATGTTCTTCTTCCGCATCCCATGCTTTCTCAAAACATTCTATTGCGCCGTGAGGTCCACGTAACTGACCTCTATGTAAGGCAACCATGCCTGCTTGACTCCACGCTAATGGTAATCTGCCGATTAACAAGCCTCTGAACACCAGCCAGGTTTGCCCCCCAGCCAGCACAACAAGTGCTAAGAAACCGGCCCAATGTTCGAATTTGTTTAGCTCATCCCAAGTTTGAGTAATCAAACCTGTAACCCCCACACAGAACATGAACCCCGACATTGGGGCAACTAGTACTTCACGTCTAGTTCTTAGCATCAAATTTATTCCGCTAACTAGGCCAAACGCCCCAAATACCGAGAGTATGGCCAAATGTCCTTCAAGACTAGTCGGGTTTGGCGCAGACTGACCTAGTAACAGTAGTCCACTTACCATTAGGATAAACCAGCCAAACCGCTTTGCAGGCGTCGGGAAAGGTTGGCTTTTAGATCCTAAAATTAAAATTATGGCAATCACTAATTCAAACCCAAGCAGTAGCCAAACTACTGTAGAATCTTCTAGTAACATGCCCTCTCAACCCAATGCATATGCCCCTCGGCTTTGAGTATTTGCTCAGCCCCGATGGTATTTTGTCCCCTTGATTATTTCTGTTGCACGGTAAACTTGCTCTGCTAAAATGACTGCTGCAAGTTCGTGTGGCATAGTCATGTTGGAAAGAGAAATTGTGCGTTTTACAGAGTGGTTGATTTTCTGCCAACCATCAACTGGCCCTATTGCCAGATTAATATCTTCTGTGGCAATATTCCATGTTTTTACCAACTCCGCAAATTGACGTGAAGTGTACTGGTTTCCACCTTCGTCTAGAATAAACAGCGTTGCGTTGTTATTGATTTCGTCATAATATTGTCGTACGGGTTTTTTACTTGAATGAGAAATTATTTTGATGTTTCTACTACTCAGTCGTTGTGAATATATTTCTAACATCTCGCGGCAGGAGCGTTCTCTTGCTTGCCCGTGGAGATGTATTGTTATGCGCCCCATTAATTGCCTCACAGACTCCATTGACTTGAATAGTATAGGTTCACAATGGAGTTATTTCATAATTTGAACCATATTCAATAACCACGACCGTTAGGGGGTAGTATGGGCTGGTGGCCATTTTCAAAACCTAAGTCGGCTCGTAGAGTGATTGAGCCAATAATGAAAGACGGGCGGACTTGGTTACTAGAACTTAGAGATATGTGTGAACGTAATTTTGACAACCCGGAAGAAGCAAAACGAAGAGTTAGGCAAATGCAAGTAGAATGGCAAGAATGTTTTGATAACGGTTCACTGTCTAAAATCAATAAAGATGCTTTGGAGAGTAGAGCATTTAGGCTGTTATCAAGCACAGATCAAGAATGGTTAAGATGGCTTGATGACCTTGAATTTTGGAAAACTGGTTGGAAGCCTGTATCCGATTCTCCAGACAAGGTTTGAATAGTGGCCGATTACAGGGTTGGCCATGTCAAAAGCAACACTGCATATGTTGCACACTTGTCCGTTCTGTTGGAAAGTTAGAGGACTCATCGAATATTTAGATCTAGATGTAGACCTCGTTTCGGTTAACGGTTTGAAGATTAAAAAGGCGGTCTCGTTTACCGATGACTGGGGCAAAGTACCTGTTTTTACCGACGAAAATGGAGTCCATCATGTCGATTCAACCCCAATTATGAAGTTCATCGATGAACAATATAACGAAAGTAAATTACAGGATGTATCAGAGCAGGAACGTACAACAAAATGGCTTGAATGGGCAGATCAAAAAATGTCCAAGGCTACGGTTCCAATATTATATGGCACCTTAGGATCGGCCTTCAAAACAACAACACGGATATCAAAATTAGAAAATTTTGGTTTCTTCGCCAAGCGCCTATATGCCTGGGCAGGATTCCCAATAATGTGGGGCATTATTGCTAAAAAACGAGTCAAAAAGGATGGGCGAAAACCTAAGCAACTCTGGCATGATTTGCTCACCGAATTTACCGATGAACATCAAGGAAAAGCTTTCTTTGGCGGCAGTGAACCAAGTATAGTTGACTTCTCAGTATTTGGCTATATGCGATCGATTTCTCCTTTTCCACAATTTGCCATGTTAGAAGATCACAAAAACGGGATTGCTTGGTATAATCGGATGAACGGTTTGCTAAACTAGTGATTAGTATGTCATCTTTGGAAATTGATGGACTTAAATTTTCGAAAGTTAATACCGGATCAGTTTTTGTTGGAGAATCAAAAGGTGGTTGGATATATGCTGGCCAGCGACCCCGTCATGAAGTTAAATGTCCTGAATTTTACATCATGGAACATGTGTTAACTAATCAGCAATTGTCAAACCTACTAGAGAGCGAAATTTCATTAGGCGATGAAACTGTTTGGAATTCTGAAAGATTGTCGGTTATCATTGCGATGGTAAATGATTCCCTAAATAAAAACCTTGGAGCATTAAGTGGTGATTTTACCAATTGGGAAATTCGTTGTCCTACCCAAGGTGAATGGATGCATGCTAGAGAACAAAAGGTGATTGAATTTAATTGTAAAACCAAGGAGATTTTGGCGGATGCAGTTGCAGGAAATTATCGAGGCGCTATGATGGATGGGCGCCCGCGTAAATTTGAGGGGCATGGCCCAATGCAATGGCATACTGCAACTATGGAAATCCACCCCTCGAATAAAGACATAATCGCCCTATCAAGCGCTCCTATGGACCGAGAAAATAACGGCTTATCACTAAGGCTAGCACTCACTCCAATTAGGAAAGGTAGCCCTGTTAGAGTTCCTAAAAGGGCTGATCTGGCAGGGAATATAAAATCGGAACTAATTTGGACAACATTACTGGGAGTTGTTCCTTCATTTGTCATTCCTTGGCTTAGAGGCATGGGAGATTATGTGTCTTCTGGCTGGGTGAATTTACTGTTTGGCGGATTATGTGCAGGGTTTGTCACGGGCGCCCTTTGGCGACCAAGGCGACCAATTATCATGTATGAAGATGGAGAGCAAAATCAT
>CAXHFO010000121.1:0-5476 GCA_964015895.1 uncultured Candidatus Poseidoniales archaeon | reverse complement strand
AGAGCAAGTGGCAGAGTTTGTACTCCTCACTTGACTGGAGATACTCTTACAGTTCCAATTTCAGGCGGTTCTATTGACGCATATGTAGCAAAGACAACCAGTACTGTAGCCTTTATTGTACAATCAGGAAGGACACTATCTTCTACCGTGCTAAATAACCTTGCGTCATCGTGGGATTCGACAATTTACCCTACAATGACCACTTATTATGGTAAAGATTACGGCGAT
Organism: uncultured Candidatus Poseidoniales archaeon; assembly: GCA_964015895.1. Taxonomy (GTDB): domain Archaea; phylum Thermoplasmatota; class Poseidoniia; order Poseidoniales; family Poseidoniaceae; genus MGIIa-L1. The sequence goes on along the minus strand of CAXHFO010000121.1, from coordinate 5,248 downwards.
GGCCGTGGATTGGCAGCCCCGGATATAGATAACAACTGCCAAGTTCAAATCATAATATACGATATCGATGGGGCTTTCAACACCGGCGGCTATTTTGCACCATCATTTGCTAGTGTTAGAGAATCTGTTTTCATAGACTTTGCAGATATAACTCTAAACTGGGGTAAATCTATCATTGCACACGAATTACAACACTTACTTCACAATGCCCAAGACCCGTATGAGAATCTATGGATTGATGAAGGTAACGCAGACGTAGCAATCTATCTGTGCTTTGGACCAGACTCAACACTGGTTAGTCATCTAAATCAATGGACTGAAACCCCTGAATTGTCGATAAGATGGTGGAATCAAAGGTTTGCGGATTATGGTGCCGGATTTATTTTTACAATGTATTTAGCAGATCATCTGGGCGGTGGTCCAGCAGTCAGGCAATTAGTCCAAGACTCTGCCACAGGCGGTGTCAGCGTTCAAAATTTGGCTTTATCTCCTCCTTCAGGTTCATCTGGTGCGATTGGTAGGACTATGGGGGAAATTTTTGCTAATTTCTCTGTTGCAGCCTTTTTGGATTCAGAACAAGGCATTTATGGTTTTTCAAACCTAGACCTAACTCCTGTTTGCAGTTCAAATTCTTTTTGCCGTGCTCAACCAACCGAGATTAATAGCGATTGGAGTACACCATGGTCATCTACAGGTAATAGTGTTGAAGGCTGGGGTCTGAGAGGGTTCAAGTTTACTCCAGGATCTTCATCTCCTGCACCTTTGACAATCCGTTTGACTGCAGATGTTAGCCAATTTGATGGCGTCATAGTTAGCAAATCAATGGTTGATGGGCTATTATCAGTGACTGATTTGAATTTTCAGAATAATGTTGCAACTGCACTTGTTCCAGGTTTTGGTAATTTAACTGATGAAGTGTGGGCTATAACTTGGTACGCAAGTACTGTGGCTGATTGCGATTACACTTCTTGCGGGCCATCTTATCCCCAAGGTACTGTGGATGTTGAGGCTGCAAGAATAACATCTCCTGCTAGTTTAACCATCAATAAATCAGTTTTATCAGACAGAGATGGTGATAGTAATGATGACACACTGCAAGTTAATTTTGATGTGTTCTCAAATGCATTTTTTGAAGATTTAGATGTTGACATAAGCATATTAGATTCCAACGGGGATACAGTTGATGAAAGAACATCCAGAATTTCTGCTGGTGGTGGAGTTAACTCAAATAGCAACATTTGGTTTACTGCTCCACTTGATGACCAATACACGGTTAAGTTTGAGATGTATGACATGATTGGTACTCTAGTAGATACCGTTTCAACTCAGGCTTGGGACTTATCAAACATGCGCCCGAGTGCAAATGCTTCAGTCTCTAGTAACGCAACTCAAACATGGGAAAACATTCAGTTTGTAGGAGATGGATTTGATGCATGGGGTTTGTCTCTGGACAATAATACCTTGCCTTATCTAGATCAGCCGGTTGCATATGCTTGGGATTTTGGTGATTCGATTACTTCTAATTTGAAGTCTCCAACACGTTCGTACAAAAATATTGGATTGTTTAATGCAACGTTACGAATCATGGATCAAGGAAATACTTGGTCAGAAACAGATGTCGTCCAAATAAATGTTACAGATGATTCTGTGCCAATTCCGGTGATTACTGTCAATAATGTCGTTATTTCGGATAATATTAGTATTTTGACAGACCAAACAATACAATTTTCTGCTTCTCGAACCGTAGATAACGTGCCTCTAAACAATCTAGACTTCCAGTGGGAGTGGGGAGACGGGACTTTAGATTTTGAAACCGGTAAATACTTGGCACAACATAAATGGGATCCAATAGATAAAGAAGTAGAGGAGTATAATCTGACTCTATCTGTGTTTGATGGATTTAATACAGGTGTTTTCTCAATTACCGTATTTGTAAACAATAGGGTGCCTTATCAAATCTTTTCGGACAATTTGACCACCTATACCTATACTTCAGTTCCTATGCCTGATGTATTTACAGATGATGATGGAACAATTGTATCTTATGACTGGAGTTTTCAAGGAGGTGTAAATCTAAATGGTGGCATTACTGATCAAGATGATGACTTCTTCCAGACTTCATCAAATAATGCCTATCCTAATCCTTCATGGGACTCGCCAGGCATAAAAACGGTAGTTCTCACGGTAACCGATGATGACGGTAGTCAATCAACAGCTCAATTATTTGTTAATGTGTTAAACCAAGTGCCAGTGGCCGATTTCATAGTAAGAGTTACCGATAATGGAGAAACATCGGCTATTGATTTTAGAGCAGAGGATGGCTTTGTCGATGTCCCTTATACGTTTGATGGCATCTCTTCTTATGATATAGATTCAACTACAGGAGATTCTGCTGGATTGACATACAACTGGTCTTTTGGAGGAGAGGAGTTTCGTGAAAATGCCATTACTACTTACACTTTTACTGAACCTGGAATTCATGAAGTTTCATTATTTGTAACAGATGAAGTTGGTGCAGATAGCATGGTTAAGAAAATTATAGTAAGAGTTCAAAATCCATTGCCAATTATCTCAGTGAAAATCTTAGATGGATGGGTCGATGGTCAGCAAATGGACAAAAACACCCCCCGGCCAGAAGGATTTTTGCCAGATACTTGGACTCACACATTTGATGAGCAAGAGAATACTTACACCGCTCCTAACTTGATGCTATACTTTGATTCAGAGGGTACAAGAGATGGTGATCGAAGGTATGAAGGAAAGTACTCTCCAGTAAACGATGAAAATAATGACCAATGGAACGGTATTGTTGAATATACCTGGGATTTTGGCGATGCAACACCATTGTCAAAAGAAGCCTCCCCATGGCATCATTATGAGACCCCAGGGACTTACACAGTAACGCTAACAGTTAGAGATTCTTATGGTACAGGGGATGTAAGTAAGCAAACATTCACTATAGTCGTTGACGAGCCACCAGAGATAAAAAAGATTGAAATTCCAGACGATATTATTGTCGAGGAACCAGCGTACTTGAGTGCCAATATAACTGATTTCGAAAACATCAACAATATTCAATTATATCGCGATTTAAACACCGAAGATGGGTCATTATTTGATCGTGACGAATCATTGAACCCTGATTTAGTAGTTAGGTGGGATATTGATATCTACAAGGACTCAAATAAAAATGGAGTTTTAGACGACGATTACATAACCCCTCAACCAAATGCGATAAATTATCGGATTCCTGGTTTGTGGAATGAATCTGGAAGTTACACAATAATTGTCTTGGCGTGTGATGGATTAGGGGTATGTACTTCACTAGAAGAAACATTACAAGTAAACCCTAAACCTGACCCTGAGCCGTCATTGTCCGATTTTGAATTAGAAGATTGGACTTCATGGGTTAAAGATGCTGGCTCAGACCTTGCAACCTACATTGCACTTATTTCAGTGGCATTGATTCTAGGTTGGTTGGTGCTGAGAGAGTCCTCCGATCTAGAAGATGAGGCTAAACAAGCTGCTGAAACATACACTGACGTGGAACACGTTGAAGTTCAAGGTGGCTTGCTTGGTATGGACCAACATACTCCTCCACCGGCCCCGGGGATATTATCTAAAGAAGAGCGTAGAAGTGAAGATAGCGGTTACGTAAGGCCATTAAGAAGAAGAATTTGATAGTTACAATATAGAACTGGTTAGTAGTGGCAGGAATGGTGGTAAGGCATGAGTAAGAAAGTAGTAATCTTCATGATACTGGTTTTCATGATGCCTATGTTTACTACAAATGCTCCTAATTATTCTCTAGTAAGTAACGCATCCGCTGCCGATGCTTGCAATGGAGATATAGAGCCAGTCTTATGGAATCAAACTGTTGGAAGGTCGGCTTTAGTGCCGCATTACAATTATTATGACATGTATTGGGGATTTGGTGATTATGAGGATGATGATGATAAGAGGGGTAGATCCCATGAATCCCAACAATTTCCGGCAGAGGCAAGAGAGCCTACTGAACTGAATCCGGAGGAGGGTTGGATGTACCAAAATTGGGATTCAGGGTCCCAACTTCAACCACTTACTTCTAATCATCACACGACTATGCTAGTGGGTAATGATAGCATAGGTGCTTTGAGGGTTAATCTATCTGCGCAGCACCGTACTACTATCTGTATCTCCTTACAATCTCTAAACGAAACAGACAATGACTATTCAGCAGATGTTTATTTGATGACTACATCGGAATATGAACGTTATACTGAGTTATATTATTCTTATCATTCCCAAAATAGTTTTTATTGGGATATAGCTGAATCATTAAGTGAGATATCTCCTGAATGGAGGAGTATGGATTTTACAGGATGGCGAACTTATCGAGACGCACATCAATATGAGTCGGTTGATCAAATTAATTTCGCTTTAAATCTTGATGGTCCAGAATCATACACCCCTATATTTGGTTCAGAACAGTGGCAAAATTTCTACATTGTTATAGATACATGGGATAATAATCATGATAGTGATTCACCAGCACCAGGCGTCGTAACTGCTGCAGACGTGACGATCATAACAACGGAGAGATCATTCATTTTACCAAATTACACTGTCGCATTAGTATTTTTGTTGATGATGATTGGTGTGGCAATATTTCCGTTTCTATTGAATGCAAGATACATGAAATCAGGCTTGGAGCAGCCGGAGACAATGCCAAACAACGGTTTAGTGCCTTCTTTGGAGAGGCCAGCTGAATTGCCACCAATGAATCCAAATGAACCCGATATAGATGAGAAATCTTATCCTGATTTAGAGCCTAGTAGAGACACTTGATTAGTATTCCATAAGTGCCCATGCATCTCTAAGGTCTCTGACATTTATCAGGCCCTTGTCAGAGAGTCTGAAACTATTCTGCATTGTTGCATAAACCATTACTTGGCCAAGAACTGGTGCGTGAAGACGAACCCAATCGCCACCATTGCCTAGTCCCATTAAGCAGTGATTTGATTCCTCGGTAGCCAAGGCGCTTGCAGCCTCTAAAAGTTGTAATGCATCTCTATGATTGCTTACAGATGAGCAGAATTTCACAATATCTCCGTTTAACTTATTGTCTTTTATTAAATTAATAATTTCTTCAGCATCAGGGGTTGATTTTGTTTCATGTATCGAGGCGATTACCTTTGAGTTTGATTTTTCAGCAGATTTCATTCTGTCTCTTATACACATCTGACGCTGCCGACGAAGGTTCGAGTGT
>CAXHFO010000120.1:0-5522 GCA_964015895.1 uncultured Candidatus Poseidoniales archaeon | reverse complement strand
TTCAATTCTCTCCGAGCCCACCAATGAAAACCTACTAAGTTCCTATTCCGAAGTAGTTTTATTATCTATTTTCTAGATGCCATTTGCATGGAATTCATAATTCTTCGGATTTTGGAATAGTTAGTTGTTTAATCTCTTCTTTGCTTACGACTTCCACATCATCTGAAAATGAAAAGTCTGTTGAACCACCTTCCCAAGATTTCACATCATCGGTTTGTTCAAAGGATTCTTCAACTATCTTTTGGTTTGGACCTATTGAATAGGCCATCGGATCAACTATTTGTTCTATTATCTCTCTTTGTTCAGGGGGTGGGACATCCCTTTCAATCAAGTGTGCTGTGGAATGAAAGGCTCCACATCCAACGCATCTAAATGAACCAATGTTGTCAATACATCCACATGAAGGGCAAATGGCTTTACCGGTAAATAATCCTAAACTATCTTTTGACATTTTAATCTTCAAGGAACATATCATCTTGGTAACCAGTAACTAAATCTCCTGTACCATCTTCTTCAACAGTTACGAGACCTTCATCATCATCAAATTCGATTATAGTCCCATAGACTTCTTCATCATCTAATACTAATCCTATGTAAGATCCAATATCAATTTCATCTTCTTCATCTTCAGTTTCTTCATCAGATGGAGCGGTGTCTTGTTCTACAGATTCCTCAGAGTCGTCATCAGTGATGTCGTCATTGTCATCTTCGGTTACGTCACCTTCCTCATCCAAGGCCGTTTTAACTGCATTTTTTTCATCTGAATTCTCCTTCATTGCACGGGCACGGGCCCTCCAACCAGGAACTATTGAAAGTTGCATGAACAAACCGCCCATCAAACCTAGACTTCCCAGGATTATGAATAAAATACCATCCCAGTAAAATCCTGCAGGCATTGATATTTCTCCCCCTTCAGCTGCAAATGGTGCCAATGAATTTTTACAACCGTCAATTTGTACACTTTCATCACACGGGTAGGCATCTCCATCAAAATATGTAGTTCCATCTGAGGCAGTTGTCGAACCGAATTCAGAATCCATTTCTACTATGCCGCCTGTACCATCGACAAATGGTGCTAATGTAGCATTTACTATCCACAGGATGATGAAGAAGACAAATGCAGAGTGCACAAGAGGCCATACGACATCTTTCCATTTTTTAGACATCATGCGTCTTTGCCATTTTGTTGGGAACTCCTTTTTGTCAGATAGTGAGGCTGATTGATCAACTTCCTGGTCATCATGCTCCTCAATTGTCGCAACAAATTCTATCATGTCGACAAAACCATCTTCATCTTCATCAAACATGTCCATTAATTCGTCAACTAATTCAGGCGTGATTTCATCATCTAACTCTTTGTGCAACGTCGAATTAAGTTCTTCTTTACTGACTTTACTATCGCCATCAATATCTAGACTCTTAAATAGCGCAGAAGGAGTGTAACCAGTTTCATCCATATAATTAGTTAGTAATTGGAATGCAGAAACAGAATTCGCAACCGAATCGGACTCCATTTCAACATCCATTGACTCGATAGTGTCAATTAGTTCAAATGCATCTATTCTACCATTTGAATCCTCATCTACCAATGAAATAATCTCATATACCTCTGAGGGCGAAAGTGAATCGCCACATATTTCAACAATACCCTTTTGCAACTCTGGACCAGTTATCATCCCGTCTTCATCGCCATCGATTGATTCAAACATATCTCTTATTGTCATATCTAAACTTGCAGCTGTTGAAACTAATTTTGTGAGGTTTTCCATAGCGGAATCAGCGATAATTTCATCGGAATCATTGACTTCTAATTCTTCATCTTCTCGCTCAGATTCTGTTTCATCATTAGATTCAGCAGCAGAATCAGAATCTTCTCCGTCCACTGATTCGATTTCGTCAGTTTGTCCCTCATCTTGTTGCACTTCTGATTCTAGGTTTGATTCAGTCATTTGTTCAACATAATCTGCAGCAGCCTTTTTGAGTTCTGATTCAGTGAGGTAATCATTATTGTTTTCATCATAGGATTGTGCGAATTCTAAGAATTTAGATTTGTCACCTATAGCATGCTTATCGACAACCCTCTCCAATACGTTGTCAGAATAATCTTTAGGTTTTGCACCAGATTCTACATCATCTTCAGGTTCTGCTGCGTCGTCGGAGATCTCTTCTCCAGTGATGGAGTGTACCAATTCTGCAAGGCTAATTACACCGTCAGAATCAGTGTCTACTTCATCAATTAAACGTTCTACTTGGGAAGGTGGTAGGTCAGCCAAATTCATTTTTAGTAGACCTGTGCGTAATTCTTCAGCATCGATTGAACCGTCGGAATCAGAGTCGAATTTTTCAAATAATTTTTCTGCTTCGATACCAGTATTAGCGAACCAATCTCGCAGTACATCTAACACATCATCAGCCACAAAGTACACTCCACAATCCGGGCATTTCTTTGCATCTATTGGAACTAATGAATTACAAGCACCACATTCACCTAGAGATACCTCCGAAACTCCAGATATCTTTATTCCACATTCACTACATTCTTTAGAATCAAGCGGGATTATTGCCCTGCATGAACCGCATTCAGCCATTGGAGTTTCTTTTTCTTCGCCGTCGGACATTGTCACACCCATTTGTCGGATTACTACCCATGATATAATGATTAACGGGTAATTTATGCTCAAATGTATATATGATTAGTCTTATTCGTTATTGAGTCTCATGTTACAGGTCGGCGGCAATCGCGCATATCTTTATGAGACTCAGACTTATTCTCGGTTGTTCTCAGATCTCGAATTTTTGATTGAGAGGAATCCAGAAACAAGATTTACGCTGATAACTAGGATCCCTCCTAGGCGTTTATTAGAACAACTTGACCTTAATGATTTAAACACATATTGGATAACCGAACAAGATACTAATAATTCTGTAAAACCGGATTTCACATCAATATACAAAATTCTGGATCAGTATAAAGATGCCTCTAACGAACAAGTAATCGTAATTGAAGGGTTAGAATTCATCTGCGATAGAATTGGAGCGGATGCAATTTTATCAGCAATAACTAGGTTAGTTGACGACCTATCTATGTATAATTACACATGCATATTATGCCTGAATTTGTTATCAATGCCAGCAAAAATAGCAACTAAGCTGAAATATGCCTTGGAAATACTTGAAATTTCTGATGAACATATTTTAGTAACGGAATATGAAGAAGAGCACGTTGAACCAAGTATAACTCCCGGAGAACATATGGAATATGAACTGGGTAAAGATGGCAATCCAAGGTTGGTATATTTGTCAAAATTACCTCGATTAGGATTCTCTAACAATATTTTAGTCAAACGAATATTACAGTGGAGGAGAATGGGTCTTGACGTATCAGAAATAGAACCTGCATTAAAATATCAAGAGGATAAAGCATACGAATTATACAAATCAGTAGAAGAAAAAGTTAGACGTGCTGTTGATTTAGATCGGTTTATCAATTCCAATTCTAGTTCTATAAATGCTTCAGATTTGGCAACTGACATATTTAGATTAAGGCAATTAACAGGCCTAGACGAATTAGAAAGAAAATACTACAAGTCAGCGGACTAAACGCTCATTTTCCGCTTCAATCCTAGATAGCCAAGTGCCTTCTCTCAATATTTTAGCAATGGACTGTAACTCAGCACTAGTTGACCGATCTTTTGTCAGTTTTGGCGAGATTGTACGAACTAATTTGTGAAGTGATTTTACGAATGAGGCAGGATTCAGCGTAGTATATTCAAGTGCTTGGCAAGCTATTACTAATTCACATGCTAATACTTCTGACAATCTAATGCAGGACTGGTAAAGGTTCCAACATGCCGTTGCACCCATACTAACATGGTCTTCTTGCCCTGCGGATGTACTAGTAGAAAAAGCGGTACGTGGGGCTGCGTGTCCATGCATTTCCGCTAGAGCAGATCCAGCGCTATATTGAACAATCATCATTCCAGATTCTAAACCACTATTGTTGGCTAAGAATGGTGGTAGACCGCTCTTTTTTGAATCTAGTAACTGATCCATGCGACGCTCGGAAATCGAGCCTAGTTCAAACAATGCCAGAGCCATTTTATCTGCACAAAGTGCAAGAATCTCACCATGAAAATTACCTTGAGAAATGATTGTAGATTGGTGATCGGTTGTTTCTGGAAATACTAATGGGTTATCAGTAGTGCTATTAAGTTCAATTTGTATGGTTTCTTGCATGCTAGTCAATGCTTCATATACCGCTCCATGTACTTGTGGAGCACATCTAAATGAGTAAGGATCTTGTACTTTTGAGCTATCTTTATGTCCAGCTAATATCTCAGAATCCTGCATAATTTGCCTTATCCTAGCCGAAATTAAAATTTGTCCAGGGTGTGGCCTAGCAGCATGAACTCTTTCGTCGGCAGGCTTTGCACTGCCTTGAAATGCTTCTAGTGACGTGCAATAAATAACATCAGAGATAGTTAATAAATTGTTAAGAATTTGTAGAGATAAAATAGAGTAACTTAGCATTTGACTGGTACCGTTTATCAGCGATAATCCATCTTTTGCCGATAGTTCTACAGGGATTAATCCCTTATCCAAGAGCAAATCATTAGTTGGTATTTGTTCATCATCATCACCAACTACAAAACCTTCACCAATTAACGTCAATGCCATATGTGATAAAGGGGCTAAATCTCCACTGGCTCCTAAACTCCCTATTCTCGGAATATACGGCGTAACACCATGATTCACATAATCAATCAATTGCTGAACTACATTCGGATGGACGCCTGAAAAACCCTTGGCAAATGAATTAATCCTAGCCACCATCATTGCTTTAACAGCCGGTTTAGACATTGGGTCACCCAGCCCAGTTGCGTGTGATCTAATCAGATTTAATTGCAAATCTTGCAAATGTTCATTTGAGATATTAGTATCTACTAAAGATCCAAATCCGGTATTTATGCCGTAAACAACATCACCAGAATCCAATATATCTTCTACCACTTTGCGGGATTTAACGATTCGGTTCCAAGAATCTTCTGATAATTTAATTTCAATATTTTCTGATGCCACAGCATATACTTCAGCAGGTGATAACGTATTGCCATCTAATTGTACAATAGACGCCATTAAATCACCCTAGTATGTCGTCCAAAATAGCATCATCGCTTATTTCTGGAATTGTTACTGTTAGTAGTTCATCTTCTTTCATGGCCATCTTTATCGCTTCTATTGCACCAGGATTTCGTGCCCATGCTCTTCTTGCTACGCCGTTATTTACATCCCAATGTAACATCGACTCAATTTTCTTTCTAGCAGATTCCGATCCATCAATAAGCAATCCAAAGCCACCATTTATCACTTCGCCCCAGCCAACTCCACCGCCATTGTGCAGGCTAACCCAAGTCGCACCTCGGAATGAATCACCAACGAAATTCTGGACGGCCATGTCAGCAGTAAACATAGAACCATCTCGAATATTTGCCGTCTCTCTATAGGGGCCTGTCTCTTATACA
>CAXHFO010000119.1:0-5580 GCA_964015895.1 uncultured Candidatus Poseidoniales archaeon | reverse complement strand
TGCTTGGCCACCTGGTGGGCCACCGCCACCGCCACCGCCACCGCCACCGCCGCCGCCGCCGGAGTTAGCATTACTCATATCTGCAACACCATGATAACAAAGTAAGAAGTAAGGGAAACCAATCATTGGGACTGTATCCCCATCGGTATTTACCACAGTCTTTGATGAACCGCTTAGCGGTGTTGAGACGTAATAATAAGTTCCTTCTGGGTATTCTGGAGTGGCAGCAAATCGTCCGTTACATTGGTCTAAATCACCCATACCGTTGACATAATTCCAATCATCAATTCCGTTATACCCTTGATCGCCGCCTTCAGAGGTTCTTTCAACCTCATATGATGACTTTAGTGGAATTACTTGACCATTTTCATCCCAGCCGTACATAGCATAGATCGGATAACCATCAAATGCCCAACCAATGATTGGTGAATGGGTTGTTGAGTCTAGGTCAGTATAATCATAATTTACTATAGTTTCACCATTTGGGTCGTCCCAAAATTGACACATTGCATCATAGTGATAGTGAACTCCCGCAGGGCCATTGTGAGCACCACAATATCCTAAGTCAATCGGTTGCCGGTCCTCATTAAAGTAAAGATATTCAAGAGCAACTGCATCTCCACCGGGGCCTTCTTCCGGACCAAAAATTGGCACACCATTAACCGCTACAGCAACTGCTCCCCTGTCAGGAGCACACTCATAAGCTCCATTTGCCGCTGGGCAATTAGCAGAATTGTGTCCCCCACTGGTATCCTCGACAGGGTTTAGAGGGATTGTCCAATCCATATCTTGCTCATCTGCATTTGCCGCGAATGCGGACAACCAATTGTGATTTGGTATTGCATTAGAGTTGATTTGCATTTCTGTGTTGGTAATAGTTACTGATACATCGCATTGGAACCATGGACCAGAGCCTCCACCGCCACCAGATTGTCCTGCACCTCTAGTATTGGCGGTGTAAGAATTACCTTCACCATTGAGATCTTTTACCCAATCCCCTTGCCCATCTTGACACAACCATGAGTCTTCTTTATCAAAGGACTGCAAGCCATCTAAGATGAAATCAATAATTGTATCAAATGTTGAATCGCTTTGGTATGGCAAATGGTGGTCTGCTGTTGGACTATGCACATCTAAAGAATTAGTGAACTTATTTGCCAGTGCTGGAGCCATGCTTTTGAAATTATTATCATTTTCTCCTGAAAAAACCATCGCTGAAATGGAAAATGGTGCTACTGCATCTATGGTATCGAGCAAGCCTTCATGAGTCGTTGGTAGATAGCCGTTATACATTAGAGCTATATCAAAAGTATTAGCAGTATTGGCAAGATAGACCGGAATCATTGCTGCACCCTGAGAATAACCTAGAATTCCATAAAATGGTCCATTGTCAATGACCATTTGGTCTAGATATGCAATTGATAAATCTGCCCAATCAGGGTCAGTAGTTGGTTCTCCTTTTCCGCCAGGTGGGTCTTTTATCCAAACGTTGCCACTTTCTGGAGCGCTACCAAATACAAAGTCAAATCCTGGAAGAGCGTCCATTAAATCTTGCATACCTTGCTGAAATTGAAGTCCTGATGCAGTTTCTCCACCTCCGTGCAAGGCCAATATTTTCGGTCTAGTTGGAGCTGGTTCCTCTTTTTGAGAATCTGAACAGCCAAACTCATCTACAGATTCTCCTTGTGGAGTATTTGGACATTGATCTACGTTGTTGAAGATTCCGTCATTATCGGAATCTCTTTGCGAATTTGAGCAGCCATCTTGATCTACACTCTCGCCACTAGGAGTGTTTGGACAGTTATCATCTGCATTACTAACACCATCACCATCTGTGTCTTTTTGTGATAGGGCACAACCATTGGAGTCTACTAACTCCCCTGAAGGAGTATCTGGGCACTGGTCTTTGTCATTGTAGACATTATCCATATCATCATCAAGTTCAGAATCTGAACAGCCACTCTGATACACCGGCTCTCCTTGTGGAGTATCATTACATTGGTCTACATCATCCGGAATTCCATCTAGGTCGTAATCTCCCGCAGGTTCTGGCGGCACCGGCAAATTTACCATCACCATATCAGAAGAAGTAGAGAATAAACCACATGTAGCATAAATCGTACCATTTGTGTTAATATTATCAGTATCGAAAGTCATGGTGAATTCACCGGTTTCCGCGATCACGACTCCAATGACATCCAGAGTTGGACTCTGATATTTTGGACGGTATTCTATCGCACAGGTTTCAGTAAATCGGTGAATAAGGACGCCATTTAGTGTTCCATCAGAGGTGCCTTCAGTCGGTTCATCCCATTGAAAGGAGATTACTACATCCTTCTCAAGGGGTGAGAAAATGCTCACATTTTGATAAACCGGTTGGCTATCTAATCCTTCTAAGTCTGTGACAAATACCTCGGCAACCCATTGACCAGGTTCAGACAGGGGTATTTCGATTGACCAAACTCCAGCAGTATTTACGCTGGTGGATACTGGTTCAAAGGGCTCGATTGCAGTGAATGAATCAATTAATCTAACTGTTACTATCGATGATTCAACTATTTCGTCAGTAGCAAATCCATTGATGGAAATATGTTCCCCGTCCCAAACCTTGCTCTGTTCAGAAAACATTACCACTGGTGGCTGGTTAACTACCGCTACTGGCTCTGTAGTTGCTTCTTTGTCAGTGTCATTGTTACTCTCATCAGTCGGATTATCTATTACAACAAGTAATCCACCACCTACAAGAATCATTACTAAAATTCCAGAAAGGGCAGCAATTTTCGTATCCATTGCCCACAAACGACCTGCAATAGCATATAATCTATGTCTAGTCGTGATTGGAATATTATTCAATTATAGGAACGGCTGGTTCTTGGTATTCCCACGTTGCCAACAGACCAATCAAGAATCCTAACGGTGCCACCATCATTCCAAGTACTAAAGTTGGAGTTGAAACGTACATTGGCCGGTCACAGGCCAGCATTCTAAGCCAAATATAACGCCCTGCGAGCACATCAAAAGCTAGGAAATGAAGCCATCCAACAATGATTACTTTGTCATCTGAAAAGAATTCTACAATTATTTCTGGAGTTGGCATTTCTGCACCTAGGGTAATAAAAATATCCGGTAGACTGGGAATGGCAAGGATCGCATAAGGTATGCATAGTGGTAATACGGCAATTCTAAGGTCACCAACTATTTTTTTGGTTATTTCGTGACGTGGAGCAAACCACATAAGACCCCATATAGGAATAATATAAATCGAAGATATCCAAAACATCACATTCTCTATTTCCATAATTACTCCTCCTCAAGATGCTTCAAGGCATCATACTGTAAGAATTTACTGTAAAATGCTGGAAGTAGGATTAGACTTGATAATAGTGCTAAGGTAATGGCGACAACGAATGCTTGGCCAAATAGCTTTAGTGGTAATAGAGCTGATAAATTTAGCACGGCAAATCCACCAGCCGTGGTAAGTGCTGCACCAAACATTGCTCTTCCAGTTGTGGCTGAGGCTTTTTCCACCCATTGTTGTTGATTCCCGCGAGGGTTGTGCTCAACTTCTTCTTCTAATCTGGTGGTAAAGTGAACCGCATAGTCAACGCCTAAACCGAGGGATAACGCCCCAATAGTTACAGTCTGAGCATTAATATTGTATCCGGTAAAGCCCATTATGCCATATACCCAACAAACCACCATCATCAAGGGTATCCACGAAACTATTCCTCTGGCAAAGCCTTGTCCTAGATTCTTTTGACGCACTGAGTGTATTGAAACTAACATTACTAAGATGACAATTGCGACGATAGCCGTTGATTGGACTGATGATGCGGCGACATCTGATGTTGTTTGAGCATTGATTAAACTTCGACCACTGACTTTCAAAGTACCATCATCTGGAATTTCTCCTTCAATTTGAGACAATAACTCCTCGATTCTATCATTTAAATCAACAGTAGCTTGCCAATCCAAAGTATTGGCTTGAAAAGAAATCAGAGTTTGTTGTCCGTTTGAATGTAATAATGCACTAGATAATTGCCTGCCAGTATCATTGGCCAATAACCAATCAGAAAGGTCACTCCAACCATTACTTTCACCACCTTCAATGGAAATCATAATTTCATCTAGCGCAGCATATTGAGGCCTAGACTCATGAATCAAATCCCAAAGGCCGTTTGGTACGCCCGTTATGTCGGGACTAGCAGTTAATGCTGACATCGTCAAATTCCATGACTGCCAGCCAACATCACTCAAAACATCACCATCATAGACAATGTATAGTGGTGAGCGACTACTTTGGAACTCATCCGACATCAGGATAAAATCAGCAACCACTGGTATACTTTGGTCAAATTGATCTCTCTGCTCAAAACCAACTTCTAATTGCTGGAAACCAATAAACATTGGAATGAGTAGTAAAACCGCAATTACTCCTACTTTTACAGGTTGCCTTGATAGACGACCCAAACCTCTTGCTACCGGCCCTATTTCGATTTTACTTGCCTTGTCTAGTGGCAACTTTTTAGGTGGTATCAAAGTCATTAATGCTGGTAGTGCAGAAATACTCAACAGGTAAATCAAGAATAGCCCAATTGCGATAACGGTCCCAAATACTTGCAGGAAAGTAAGTGCTGAAAATCTAAATGAAAGGAATCCAACTACATCGGTAAATATTGCAATCAATAAAGCAATTGAGGTGAAAACTGTCCCTCGGCGGATTGCCAGTTTTCTGGCTTCGACGGAAAAATCTCTCATAGTTTCAGCCGATGCGCCCTCTGGAGAATTCTTCAATTCCTCCCGTATCCTCAACACTATGTGTAAACCATAATCCACCCCGATAGCTAACAATAACACCGGTATTGAGTTCATCGCTGCATTGAAAATCATGTTAACACCAAAGAATTCTAACCAACCTGAAAGACCGTAAGTTGCCGCGATGGCAAAAATCGTCAATACCATCACATATGCAGTCTCCCGCTTACTGCGGAAGTTAAACCAAAGAATCAAGGCTAGTAAAAAGAATGCTGAACTGGTAAGAATGCCAATCTCTTTACCCAATGTCTCAGTTGAACCAACGCCAAATTGAGCAAAGGAAAAACTCCTAATCTCATCATCACCGGTATCTTGTTGCAGTTTTTCGACCAGTGATTCAGACCATTTAGTGATGTCATTTTGCGTGGAATCAAAATCTGTAGCAGCCTTTCCGTGAACCACTGGGTCGTTACTTATCACCAAAGTAGTGATTACTGGACCAGACATATTCCACGGGTCGCTACGATCATCAACTGGAATATTGGACACTAATGATTCTCTAAAATCAATATCCTGCAGACCTTTCATCATATTCAACTGGCCGAAAATTGGTCCTGAATTAGCCGCAATTAATCCAAGTTCTTGTTGAGATTTATTCTCCAGCATCAACGATGATAATTGACCAATTAGTCCGTCTAGTTGATTTGATAAGTCGTCACTAGAATCAATTCTAGCCAACCAAGATTCTGGACTGGAAAAATCCCACTCAATTAGCCGTTCAGCAGTAACTGGTTGGAATTCAGGTATTGCTGATGAGGCGGTATT
>CAXHFO010000118.1:0-5595 GCA_964015895.1 uncultured Candidatus Poseidoniales archaeon | reverse complement strand
GAGATTATCAGCGGTCTCGTGGGCTCGGAGATGTGTATAAGAGACAGAGAATAACGATAGCATGAAGCAATTTACTAAATCAGTCCTTTTGGTCAGTATTTTTTTGATTTCACTTTCTGCACCCCTACTATCTACTAATGCTGAGGCACAGGATGTATCAGACATTGAAGTATTACACACAGCCGTAAATCCATACAACAACAACACATATCACCTACTTAGTCAAGCATCATGGAGTGAATCAGCACAAGTTGCTATAGGTCTAGATGGGTTTCTTGTGACCGTAGATGATCAGCAAGAAAACCAATGGTTGATGGAAACATTTGCTAATTTTGATAATCTGTCAAGGCATTTGTGGATAGGTCTGTCAGACTACAATAACGAGGGTGATTATCGATGGCATGATGGGACTCCGTTCCTATATCGAAACTGGGGCGCTGAACAACCATCTGCCAATGGAGAAGAAGACTATGTGCACATTGCAAGTACTAACATGGGCAATATCATGCCGGGAAATTGGAATGATTTAGAGGATGACCCACAATACTTCCCGGTTTATGGAGTTGTAGAGGTTGGCCCGGGTGCAGATTATGCACTAAGGTTTGATGGTGTTGATGATAAAATTGTCATCGATGAATATCTACCAAATTATTCAGAAATTATTGAGATTTCAGCAATGGTAAACATGGCTGATACATCAGGATTAAATTTCATCACTATGCTTGGAGATTATGGATGGGGACTCTACATCAATGACGGCAATTTAGCATACTCCAGCGAATATTCAATCTCTCGCCACCCGACTTCTAACACCAGCATAAATGTGGATGAATGGACCCAAGTTAGTGTTATAATAGAAGCGGGATCGTATGGAGAATTTTTCATAAATGGAGAGCCTGCTGGTCTTATTCCTGTTGAAGATACCAACATCCCAAAGGGTGATTTTGGATCTAATAATTGTTACCAATCTGGAGAAGATTGTGATGAATTATTTATCGGCAGAATGGGTGCTGGATGTGATTGCAATTACTTTAGCGGTATGATAGATAACGTGACAATAAGTAACTTAACCGAGACTTCTTCATGGCAATTTCCAGAGGGAGAAGGAAGTATAACTAGCGACCTATATCACGACAGAACCGGTGAAATTCATGGTGCATCTTGGGTTATGCCCGATGGAACTATCGTTGCTCAAGCAGTAGAATTATTCAACGATGAAGAATTGAGAGGCATTTCAGGTCAAGAAGGTGACCAGTTACTATTTTTCATCGAAATTGAACCGCTTACTAGCAGTCTAATGATTGAAGCATACCTTGAATCAGAAGAATTTTTCTGGGATGATGAAGAAAAATTTGATGCTTACTTTGGGCATGAATTTATTCCAAATTCTTGGAACCATGATCGCCATGCATCTATGGAATGGGGATTCATGTTTGAACAATGGTCTTGGCCAGATGAAGGAATACTTTGGATGGTGATAGTGCCAAAAGAAGATATTGAAAATTTAGTTATCTATTCTTACATGGAGGTTGCTGATCCACCACCAGAATTAGATGAAATGACTGAATTAATTAACGGCATCCCAGTTACTGACCAGACTATTGAAGGTGGCAGAGGAACTCCTCAAGAAGAACGCATATTGTACTACTATGTCGATGTCACAGAGAATTTGTCAGCGCTAACTGTAAAGACATACAACGGCAATGGAAATGTAGATTTGGCAATGTCTTGGGGAACTGTCCCTGACCCATTTGGATTTTTCTTTGGATTTGAAGATGATGATATGGAAATGGAAGGGCAAAAGTCTGCCTGGGATGGTGGACCAGGTAACGAACAAGTAGTTACCCTATACGATGTTGAGCCTGGAATCTATTATATCGCAGCTTATACTTACGGCAGAGCAAACGACTTTACAATCGCAGCAGATATGACTTATCAACCCGAAAATATTGAGCCAGAGGATGCCATTGAACTAACACCTGGGATTGCTTACGGTCCGCTAAGTGGGTATGATGGTTTGCTGCAATACTTCAAGATAAATGTGCCTCAAGGCACAGAACGTCTTGAAGTTGACCTCAATTCAGGCTTTGGCGAAGCATCATTATTCATGAAATTAGCTGAAGCACCAACATATTCTGATTTCACCTACAATAGTAATAGCCCTGGAGCAGGTGATAAAATAGGATTTAATGATCCGACACCCGGTATGTGGTATATCTTATTGGAAACTGATATGGTATTTGGTGAGGTAAAAATTACCGCTTCGTTTGAAGATAGATACGTATGGCAATACGACGGAACCCCCATACAGTTGTTTAACGGAGATGAAGTATCAGGTATTGAAGCACCTGCTGGTGAATCTCTAAACTTCTTTGTTGATTTGGAAAAACCGGGTGATTACTTATCCATTTCGACCTACGGTGGAAGTGGAGATTTAGAGCTGGAAGCCACTGGTAATGTTATTGATTTTGGATTTGATGATTTCTTTGATTTCTTTGAAGGAGAGTTTGAAGAGTCAGGTAGACAAAGACCAGGTGCAGAACCAGAGGCACAACAGGTTTCCTTAGACTCAGATGGGTTTGGCACAGAGCAACAAATCTTTATCGATTTCCCAGCAAACGGCAGATTTGAAATAACGTTAAACGCATTAAAAGATATCAGCGAAGTGACTATAATCGCCTCATGGGTTTACTCAGAATTTATCGACCCGATAACAGAACCTCAAGACCCAGTTGTAGTGGAAGATTGTCGAGACGTAGCGACCAAGGAAATGACTAGCAAGGACATTGATAAAGACGGTTTGTTGAGTGAAGAAGAAGCAAAGAACGTCATGATAAATGATGATTCTGTCCAGTTTTTGGAACTTGATTATAATAAAGATGGCGAGATAGAATTCGCTGAACTTTTGCAAATTTCTTGTAACTGTGACAATGAGATAAATTTGATTTTCAATCAATTATCCCCTGACAATCGAGAGGTAAGCATTGAAATGTTGTCCTCCCAAGTCTATCAAAACAAATTTGACTTTTTTGAAATAGATTCCAACTCAAACCTACGTATTTCTCAGGCGGAAATAGAAATCCTAGTCTTATTGTGTACAACAACATTTGATGCTTTTGACGGAGATGGGGACGGAGTTCCCGATGTAGATGACTTATTCCCTAATGATCCTGATGAATCAAAAGATTCTGATGGTGATGGTGTAGGGGATAACGCTGACTTAGCCCCTAGTATCGCTAACGATTTGATTTACTCTGCTGGAGCGATAATGGCCATTGGATTATTGGCTATGTTAGTACTAGTCTCAAGAAATTCACGTAGTAAAGACAATGCTGTTGCTTGGAATTCGGATGAGCAATTTGACCTTTCCGATAGAATGATGAAAATGGAAGATAATACCCCTGAGGTATTCAAGCAGACTCCAGAATTGCCAGAACAAAACACAGATTTTGCACCCATTATCCAACCTGAAACTAAC
Organism: uncultured Candidatus Poseidoniales archaeon; assembly: GCA_964015895.1. GTDB lineage: Archaea > Thermoplasmatota > Poseidoniia > Poseidoniales > Poseidoniaceae > MGIIa-L1. Next base: position 2,117 of record CAXHFO010000118.1, on the reverse strand, counting down.
ATAATCGAGGCACCAAGAAATAATCCTGTTGAGGATAATTTATTCGAACAATTAATTGGAGAACCAGAGACACCTCCTAACCAATTACTAGGAATGATTGATTCTAATGGTAATGAAATCCTAGAATTCCCTGTTGGTTCGGGCAATAAGTGGCAAAGAAAAGATTCAACTCAACCTTGGTCTAGAAATTAGATATTTTTCTTGTTGGGCTGCATTATACCAAGTGGCTTGAGAAGTCTAACTATATGTCGATGGAGTTCTGGTAAAATTTCAAACATAATCAAGGCCATAAAAAACATAGCAAATAATGATACGAATCTTGATGCGTAATTATGGCCAAACTCAAATACATTCATCCCGTAAAACGACCAATTAGTGTAGGTTTGATGCATCCAAATAAGACCAACATTTCTAAACACATTCAAAATATGGATTACTGGAATTGTAAATAATATTGCACGAACTCGACGTTTCCATCCTAGATCCAAAACTGAAATCGCACCAATGAATATTACCATTGATTGTAAAGCCGTACAGGCTAGAACGAAATTTATACCAATAAATGAACCATCTGCCATGACAAGTTCAGTTTGGAATGGAAACTCACCAATTGTATCAGCACTAAACCATCTATTGCCATCCCATTCATCCCAGGTTACCTTTCCAGACGTAGTTTCAACCCAAGTCTCACCAAGTTCTATATCACCTGTTCCAGATAATCGATAGAATAACGCAACTTGGGATGCAACGAACCAAATTGCTAGAACATTAAGCCACGGAACATGTGAAATTAGTAAATATGGTCCACCAGCGTAAGCCATTGCACCTCTAGCCCAATTTAGTGCATTTCTTGACCTCTTGTCGGTGGTATTAGATTCCCAATAGGCTAACCCAATAGTCATAGGCAAAGCAACTAAACTCATCATTGTGAGTATTAAGTCTCCTTTTACTTGGTATTTCCATGCACCAGAAAAAAAGTAGATTCCAACAAATATCCAGCCCAGTTGGGCCAATTTTACTGAATTACCACTTCTTAGATGCCACGAAAGTGCTAGAGATATCAAGCCGATTGCTCCAATCACTGCTACTAACGATTGAGCCTCCATGCATCGCCCAATAACTCAGTCGATTTGAAAACTTGCATTGAATGCAAAATAACATCAACATAATTGCACAGGGGTAAACATGTTGGGGGCGGTTGTGGAGGTAAATCCAACAAAATGGCCAAAAGGAGTTGAGCCAAATGGTGCAATTGCTTTTGTTGACAGAGATGGAGTGCTAAATATTGGGAGTCCTAATTACATCAATAATCCTGATGAATTAATTGTTCTAAAAGGAGCAGCAGAAACAGTTGCTGATCTCAAGAGGTTGGGATTCATGGTATGCATTGTCACCAATCAATCAGCCATTTTTAGAGAATTATGGGATGAAGAAAGACTTCACGAAATTCATAATGAGTTATCTAGAATCATGTTAACTACCGATAGTGATGCATTTATTGATCTAATCATAACCTGCCCACATCGACAATTTGATCGATGCTCATGTCGTAAACCAATGCCAGGAATGTTGTATTTAGGTAATAAGATATTACGAGGTGAAATAGTATTACCGTTAAAATTAAACAAAAATGTTGCAATTCCCATTGAAGCAACAAAAATAAATTGGTGGAAAGATAAACCAACACCTGTGCATGAACTAGATTTGATAGTCGGGGATAGGAAAAGCGACTTAGGCGCTGGGTGGGGTTTTGGTACCAGACTATTCAAAGTTAGAGAACATATTGGGATTGTCGAAGTGAAAGATAGATTGCTAGACCCGCAGGACAATGGGGATTTTTTCCGACCAGTAAGGTGAGAATATGGGCTGGCTAGGAATTGATGATACAGACCATATCAATGGTGGTTGCACAACACATACACTGTACCAATTAATCTCTAATTTACCGCCACAATTTATCCACCAAAATCCCCGATTAGTCAGATTATGGCCGTTTGCTGCCCAACGAACAAGAGGAAATGCCGCAGTTGCAATCGAAATAATAACGAATAATAATGAACATGAATTGATTGCATTTTTGGATAATTGGTGGATTGAAAAAATATTGCCAGTTAAGG
>CAXHFO010000117.1:0-5654 GCA_964015895.1 uncultured Candidatus Poseidoniales archaeon | reverse complement strand
GAAGATGTTGCTGAGAACCGTGAGGTAATGGTTCTTGCTCATGCATCAACCCCAGCGTTTATCGCTCGACAGGATACTAATATTGATAATTTGAATAATCCAACACTCGGTGAAGGTAAGACCGGCCTAGTCATTAGAATGGATTTCCCCGGAATTGAGGTTTTAGAAGAACAGCCAAACAATAATTTTGGGGAAGTTGATGTTACCGGTTCAATTGTCTTTATATCCGATCATTCTGTATTAGCCAATCACCTATGGGATCAAACCGTTGGAGAAGAAACTGGTAAGCAGCAATGTAGTTCACCTTATTACGTCAACAATAAGCTTGACAACTCACATGCATGCTGGGACAGTGCTCTATTTGCCTCAGGTGGCGGAGAGGTTGAATGGAATGGTAATGGTCCTTATTTCCAAGCATTATTTTACGACATGATGGAATTTGATAACGAAGAAATTACTACCCAGGTCACCCGAGACCCAGGAGAATTTAATTTGGTATTTGATGAAAGCCGGCACGTCTCGAGCGCTTTGTCTTCGCCATTTACTGAAGCTATCGGTGCTGTTGTCCTGTTGACCAGTGATAATGTTCTGAAATGGCTAATCATCTTGAATCTATTTGCCTTATTAGCCATCGCTATCATGGTAGTTCCTGAAAAGGAAAATTGGCGGCACGTATTTGATCTGACCAGATTTAGAGAGCGCCCAACAAAAATTGATGCATCCCAATATCAACTGCGAGTCAGGGAAGCATTTTTGTCCAAAGTTAGACAGTTTAACGATCTCACTAGAGATGAGTTCGCTCGCAAAACCCCTGCGGAAATCATGTACATGGTTAGAGACCCGCGCTTAGTAGAACTGATAAGTTCTAACCGTTCCTACTCCAACGAAGAATTACGGGAAGTTATCCCGCAAATACGTCGTTGGGGTAATTGAAATTAGGAGGAAAAAGACATGCAACCAGCCCCCCCACCCCAGCCTGCGCCAGCGCAGCCAGGGATGCCACCGCAGCCTGCACCAGCAGCGCCTATGCCAGCACCACCAATGCCGGCAGCACCAGCGCCAGCGGCACCACCAATGCCAGCAGCACCTGCACCAGCAGCCCCAGTAGCGCCAGCCGCTCCGGCCCAGCCGAAGCACCAGAGTACCCCAGAAGTAAGAGAGAGACTTTCCGCAGTTGGCGCGATTGCCCAAGCAATCAGTGCTGAAGTACAGAAAGTAATTATCGGTAAATCTCACGTTATTGACAACGTTTTGGTTAACATTCTCTCTAATGGTAACCTGTTATTCGAGGATTACCCAGGTCTGGCTAAGACACTGATGACCAATACCTTTGCAGATGCATTGGGTTGTGACTTCAAGCGTGTTCAATTCACTCCGGACTTGCTTCCAGCAGATATTACTGGTACTAACATTTATGATGCTAAGAAGGGAGAATTTACCTTCAAACCAGGTCCATTGTTCTGTAATTTGCTACTAGCGGACGAGATTAACCGTGCACCGCCAAAGACTCAAGCAGCTTTGCTTGAAGCAATGCAAGAAAAGCAAGTTACAATTGGTACTGTTACCCACAAACTTCCAGCACCATTTATTGTTATGGCCACACAAAACCCTGTTGAGCAAGAAGGAACATATCCATTGCCAGAAGCTCAACTTGACCGTTTTATGTTCAAGATGTCTGTAGGATATCCTGACAGAGCAGATGAAGATGAGATTCTTTCCCGTCGTATCGCACGTGGAAAAGATGCAGTAGATGTGGATGTAATTACTGATCCTCAAAGAGTTATTGCTATGCAACAAGCTTGTGAAGATGTGTACGTCGATCCAGCACTTAGAATGTATATGGTCGAAGTAGTCGCAAGAACAAGAGAAGATCCTAGAGTACTTGTCGGGGCATCGCCTCGTGGTTCTCAAGCATTATTGAAAACCTCAAGAGCAGCAGCAGCACTTAGAGGCAGAGATTTCGTTACACCAGATGATGTTAAGGCAATTGCGGAACTTGCTCTTGCTCACAGAATAATTCTCAAACCAGAACACCAAATCAAAGGATTGGAATCTGGTGAAGTTATTCAAACAATTCTGAGAGAAGTACCAGTTCCAACTGTTTGATTTTTCATTTAGGTGTTAATCATGTGGAGCCGAAAATCAGCAATGCTAGGAAGTCTAGCCATAGCAATGTATTTGCTAGGCTTGACGCTTAGAAATGAGCAATTAGTGACAATTGCTGTGGTGATTTTTGTCTTCCTTACATGGGCAGCATTGTTTGGTGGCCATGCAGATGTAGCATCGTCTGGCCGCAGATCAGACGAATGGTCAGGTGAAGAGGGAATGGCACTAGGCAGCGTAATTGCGATGAGGAAACTATCCAGCGCGAGATTATTTGAAGATGGTGAATTAAGCGTCACATTAAGGATGCAGAACGATTCACCTTTGGCTAAAATCTTAGAAGTTCGTGATAGGGTTCCTGAAGTGATGAGGATTAAGGAAGGCTCAAACTACATCTTAATGGAATTAGGTCCCAGAAGAGAGACTTTTATCGAATATACCATTGAATGTCCGCTTAGAGGATTTTACAGCATCGGGCCGGTTGCTGTAAGAATTCAGGACCCGTTTGGTCTATTTCACAAGGAAAAAGAAATGCATGTCTACGACGATTTCCTTGTGTTTCCAAAAATGGAAGATCTCAAAGAAACCTTTGTCAAGTCAAGGGTGCCTAAAATCTTCACAGGAGCGGTTAATATTCGGCAACCTGGTCCGGGTTCAGAATTTTATTCTTTGAGAGAATATTTCGAAGGAGACTCCTTTAGAGCAATAAATTGGTCAGCATATGCAAGGTCTGGTAAATTGATGGTCAATGAAAGAGAGCGAGATGCTGTGTCAGATATTATCATAATTGTTGATTCTAGAGCGGTTGCAGAAACAGGTCCTGTCTCAAGAAATGCTTTGGTTTATTCTACCAGAGCTGCAGCATCACTAGCTAAGTATTTCCTTAGTAGAAGAGATTCCGTGGGTGTTATTGTATATGGCGATGAAGTAGTCAGCGTGGATCGTGATACCGGTAAGAAGCAATTGTACGTCATTCTAACTAAACTTGCAGGAGCGGTAGCAAGAGGTAATATTCCGTTACAAGTAGTAGTAAACAGAATACTCCCTCACATTAACAAAGGTAGTCCAATAATTTTCTTATCTAATCTAGAAGATGACCCAACCATTGTTAGTGCTCTTCGAGATTTTAGAGCAAGAAACTTTGACGTTACAGTTCTATCGCCATCTTCTCTTGAATTTGAGTTTGATGCAAAGAGAATAGACCGAACCGGTTATGAAGTTCTCAAAACAGAAAGAGATGTCCTAATCGGCGAATTAAGAGGTTTGGGAGTCAATATTATGGATTGGGAACCAGATATGCTATTATCTACTGCTTTAGCAGGAGCAAGAGGGTTTTGAGGTGAGATTATGACTATGAATAAGCCATCTGGAGATACAAAAATTTTGTATGACGGAAAGACCGTAAGATCCTCAGCACCATCAAGGAAAAAACTTGCAGGGCAAGCAGGAATTGGTTCTGAGATTCCCAAAGATGCAATTCCAACTGTTGAGATGCCCACCTTTATTGAAAGTTTACTTGGCGGACCACTAATTCCTAAAACTAAATTTTTACCACCAGATAGAATGGTACAAAACCTTCAATTAGCCGTATATGGCGTTTTAGTTGCTTTATCGCTACTAACCTACATGGTATCACCTCCAGAAGGTACGCTATGGTACATGGTTACTGGAAGTTTAGCAATTTCATTCATAATTCAAATTGTGATTATAGTTATTGCAGCCGGTGCAGGATTTTGGGGTACAATGCAGAGGGATGCGAGGTTTACCTTGGTCAGTAATCTATTTTTCATATTAGCAATAATGAGATTTGCCGCATCAAAGGTCTCTCTAGCAAGTGATCCATTCGATCTTCAAGATAGCCCAGGATTACTAAACATACTAGTGGTAAGTTATGCTGTTTTGCTCGTAATGTACTTCGAACTTGCAAATGGCGTCATTCGGTACTCAATGTTAGATACGAGTATTAGGACCAATGAAGTATACGTGATGAACCCAAAAAAGATTGTTGGTAAATATCACCGCTCGCTAATTATCAACCCAATATCAGCAGCAGTATTAGCTATCATTGTGCTTTCTGCAAATACTATTTTACCATTAATTGTTGGTATATTCTCCTCTGATACCGCTACTAGGTTGGAAGAATCTGTAGAACTAATATCGGTTTACGGTGTTGCCTTGGGAACATTCTTTGTATTTTGCGTTGTAGGCGGATTATTTGCTCTAAATCTACCAAATCACTTGCAAAAGTTTAGAGAGAAGCGAGCTGAATAAACTCAAACAGGTTTGTTGTTAACTACAACTTGTGATAGGTCTTTCATCAGTTTTTTTATGTCAAGGGTGTCGGCAATATATTGAACTGAAAGTTCTGTAGAGTTTAGGTATGACATCTTTGCAGAAACTTCTGAAACATAATCTATTTTTTTGTCAACTAGATTTTTATCATTTGTCCCAATAAAGGAAATTAAGCATGAATGATTGGTAGTGTTTGATACTGGAAAGAATTTACTGATGATATTTTGAGCCAAAGCAGATTGTTGCTGAGATACCACAATATCTACACTTGAAGGGTTTGAAGTTATTGACCAGCAAGTAATATTTTTGTTATCTAATTCAATTAACACTTGGCCAAGCTTCTTACTTTGATTTTCAATATCACCAGATTGAGTGGTAATACAAGAAATACTTCTCATACAACCAATAGCTTTTATGTCGCCAGACTGGATTATATTTGGACCAATAATTGTTGGGGCATTAGTATTGATTGCCGAGTTTAGATTTCTAATTTCTATTGGTATACCAACCTCCTTTAATGGAATCATGGTTGTATGGTGAATTACTGGAGCGTCTAGCCTAGATAGTTCTCTGGCCTCATCATACCCTAAATATGGTATCGAATTTGTTGCCACGCCCCACCTTGGATTGATTGGAAGTATACCATCAACATCTTTCCAAAGAATTAATTTCTTGGCATCCAATATCCTAGCAATTGCTGCGGCAGAATGATCACTCCCTCCTCTACTAAGTAGAGCCAGTTGACCATCTATTCCTTCGCCAAACCATCCAGTTACCACTGGGATTCCAGTAAAGGCAGAATAATCCAAGGTTTTCACCGATTTTTCGATATCAACGCTACTCGCCGAGTTTATCCCATTAAGACATATTCCAATATCTTCAGACCCTACAGGGTGTGCCTCAAGGCCATGTTTTCGTAGTTCATTAGCCACTACTAATGCAGAGAGCCTTTCACCGGCAGCGAGTAATGTATTGATATCAACGATACTTTCTGGTTCTTTGGATAATTTCAACAAGGATTTGTCGATACCTTGTAAGACATTCAAGAATTTTTTCGAGAATATAGATTCCTCAATGTCGCTTGAGAAGCGAATATGTTGCTTTTTCAAATCAGAAATTAATTTAGTGGCATAACGCGGTTCATTTGCTGCTCTAATTAATCGGTCTGTTGCTCCCCATAGGGCTGAAACCACAATTACTGCATTACCTCTTTGTGCTTCAATTATTGAAGAAATAAGGTTTAGATCTGAAGAATCTCT
>CAXHFO010000116.1:0-5662 GCA_964015895.1 uncultured Candidatus Poseidoniales archaeon | reverse complement strand
AACCATCATCGTCTTGATAGACAAATTTATTGCGCTGCTCTCCAGTTGTTTCCCAAGAATATTGAATGGTTACATCATTCATGTCATGGAACTCTGCTAAAGCTGTGATAACCGCCTGCTGCCATTCTTGTGACGAGTCATCTAGAGTTGGGTGGTTGATTAGAAGAATGAAGTGTTCTGATTGATTACCTTCATCCTCAGAGGCAAAGGCACTCTTCCTTAAGTCACCTGCTTCTACTGACTCTAAGTCTCCTTCACCCCATGATTCTGCCCAATTGGGGCCCATCGAAATTAGCGAGCCCAAAAGCATACAGGTCAGTATACCAATAACCAGAATCTTCTTTTTGTGATCAAAAATAGATTCTCCAAGTTTGTAAAAGGACCTACCTTCTAACATTTTTGGGTCTGTAGACCAGTCCATGGCCCGAGGGATGGAATTCGGTATTTGAATTAATGTTTTACTAGGTGAGTTTTACAACAGTTGGAAACGAGGCTTGATAACTCAACACTATGTGGTTATGGTATGGAAATGGAAAGAGCCCTGCTTGGCGGTGGATGCTTTTGGTGCACTGAAGGTGCCTACAAGAGAATGCAAGGAATAATATCTGCTCTGCCTGCATATGCTGGTGGTCCAGATAAAAATCCGAATTACAAATCTGTTTGTTCGGGAACTACGGGTCATGCAGAAATTGTCGAAATAATGTATGATCCAAGTATAATCGACTACTCTACAATCCTTGACATCTTTTTCACCGTACACGACCCAACTCAATTGAACCGTCAAGGGAACGATATCGGCACGCAATACAGAAGTTGTATAATGCCATTGAACGAAAACCAAGAAAATGCTGCGAAAAACAAAATTGTCGAGATACAAGAATATTTTGACAGAGAAATTGTTACTACTATCGAAGAGGCAATCAATTTTGTAATTGCTGAAAAATATCATCATGATTACTATGAGAGAAACCCTGGACAAGGATACTGCATGGCTGTTGTTGGCCCAAAAATCTCTAAGATTCGTCAAAAATTTGCTCATTTATACTAGAGTGAAATTCAATAGACGGTTTCTACACGCCTGTTCATGGTGAATAATGTACCCACCCCGCCAACACCGGTTAATGAACCAGTTTTAGGATATCTTCCGGGTAGTAAAGAACGTACTGAACTTAAAGCTGAATTATCGAGACAATCAGCACAGGTTGTCGAAATACCATGCATCATAAATGGTGTTGAAGTCTACACTGACAATGTTGTTGAACAAGTTATGCCACACAACCACAGCCATGTAATTGCCAGAGTGCACATGGCTGGAGAGAAGGAAGTTAAAGATGCCATAGATGCGGCATTGAATGCTCATGAGTCGTGGTCGACAATGCCATGGGAAGCTAGAGGTGCTATATTTCTAAAAGCGAGTGAATTGCTAAAAGGAGAGTATCGAGCCAAAATCAATGCAAGTACGATGATTAACCAATCAAAAACCTGCCACCAAGCAGAAATTGATTCAGCCTGTGAATTAATTGATTTTTGGCGATTCAATGTTCAATATGCTAGAGATATATACGAAGATCTACAACCCCCTGTATCCCCTTCAAGCATGTGGAATTCCAGCGAAGTCAGACCTTTGGAAGGCTTTGTGTTTTCAGTAACTCCATTTAATTTCAGCAGTATTGCAGGAAACCTGCCATCATCAGCAGCAATCATGGGCAATACTGGAGTTTGGAAGCCAAGCAGAAATTCATACCTATCAAATTACTACTTGATGCAGTTGATGATGGATGCTGGACTGCCTGATGGAGTAATAAATTTCATACCTGGAAAAGCAAGCATGGTAGGCGATACTTGTTTATCTCATCCAATGCTTGCTGGAATACACTTCACTGGCTCAACATCAGTGTTTAGGCAGATGTGGAAAGATGTTGCCAATAATTTAGAGAACTTGCGCTCCTATCCAAGAATAGTTGGTGAAACTGGCGGCAAAGATTTCATTGTAGCACATCCAAAATGTGACAAAGAAGCCTTAACTGTTGCCTTAATTAGAGGAGCATTTGAATTCCAAGGTCAAAAATGCAGTGCTGCTAGTAGAGCATATATTCCTGAATCCGTTTGGGATTCAATAAAAGATAATTATGTTGCACAAGTCGGTAAAATAACTGTTGGAGATCCCAAAGATTTCTCCAACTTTATGTCCGCAGTGATAGACAAAAAATCCTTCGACAACATAGTTGGATATATTGAGCGAGCTAAGCAAGATACCGGTTGTGAAGTAATCACTGGTGGCACATATGATGATTCAACTGGATACTTCATTCGTCCAACAACTATAGTCTGTAGTGACCCCAAATATGAATCGATGGCAGAAGAAATATTTGGCCCAGTACTATCTATTCACGTATACCCTGACCATGACTTTGAGAATATCCTGAAAGTTTGTGATTCGACTTCAGAATATGCACTAACGGGGTCTATTTTTGCGGCAAACCGCGAAGATGTATTAACAGCAATGTCTGCTTTGAGATATTCCTCTGGAAATTTCTACATCAATGACAAACCAACCGGTGCTGTAGTTGGTCAGCAACCATTTGGCGGTGCAAGAGGTAGTGGTACTAATGATAAAGCCGGCTCACCGTTAAATCTACTCAGGTGGGTAAGTCCTAGGTCAATCAAAGAAACATTTGCTCCACCGCATGAGTGGACTTATGGTTTCCTAAAAGAGTGAAGAGGTAACTTCTTACTCTTGTCCAAATTGTTGACTGATTCAGTTAAGACTCTAGGCTCTATATCTTTACTAACTAAAGAAATTATCCACCAGCCAAAAGACAGGATTGGAGTAGAAGTCAACATCAATAGGCACAGAAATACCACAATGTTAGATTCGGATAAGCCCCAAGACCAGAAACCACAACCAATCATTGCCAATATGAAAAACAGCCTTGAGGCTTCACTTGGAGTTGACCATCCTCGATGATCTAATCTTGGCGCAAACAGGTACTCCTTGATTCCCATGTTCTGTGTTTTAGTTGATTCAGGATAAAAAGACATGTTTTTTTCAGTCGAAGCGATTACTTCATGTCATACCACAAACAGGGCTAACCCCGCAGTGATGAATGCTTTAGCCGACTGCTGATTTTTTCAGTGACGAGTGATGGGCGAACTGAGCGGGACAAAACGATTTATTCAAACTTCATTCTTACTGTGAGAAATATGCAAGGAGTACCTCAAACTGGACTTTCTCCTGCACCGAATAATCTCTATTTATCACAACAATCATCGCCTTGGAAAACCATATTTTCAATGCTGATTTTGGTCATTGTGGTTTTTTTCTTTGTCCAACTTTTTGTTCTCGTGACATATGGATTTTTAGATGGCGACATGGATGGAGACATCGGACCAATGGACCCATTACTAGTTATTTTTGGAACACTGTGTTCAACACCGTTCTTACTATTGTTCTTAGTGATGAGAAAACCAAAACTGGCTCATGTTGTTAGGCTAGAAACTAATGAAAACGGGAGTAATGCACACTACATCACGCCTGGGACATTGATTCAAACACCACATCAGACGATTCTTCAACATCATCTTATTCACAATACTGCACCTCTTGAAATGCCTAAGTTTAGTCATCTTTGGATTATTTTCATCATTGGTACTATTATTTCTGCGATATTCATGGCCCCGTTATTGGTGCTAGGTATAACACCTGCTGCAATTTTATTATTCTTGATTATCGCTTTACCTGCATGGATTATTGGATTTTCCACTCCGGTATTTGCTTGGTGGTCAACATCAAACGAATATTTTGGGCTTAGAACCACACGAAGACAAGGAGAATGGATGTTAATTGCTGGAATGTTATCTACACTTCCCGCTCTAGCGATAAATTCACTTATCTCACCAATAATTATCAATATGTTTGGCTTATCTATTACCGATGAATATAGCCTTGGTTATGGGATGATATTATTCCTTTCTGCGCCGATTGGTGAGGAGTTGTCTAAAGCCTGTGCTGTGTTATTTTTAGCCCGATTTATTGATTCGCCAAAACGCGGCTTTCAAATTGGTTTTTCAGTAGGTCTAGGTTTTGCCCTTCTTGAGAATATGATCTATATCTTAGGAGCTATATTTACGGGCGAAGGGGCGGCAATTAGTTTTGTTTTCACTGCAATTTTAAGAGCGATTGGTTCAATTCCTGGTCATGCTACTTGGACTGGAATTACCGGTTATGCTATTGGTTGCTACGTAATTAAAAAGCGCTGGAATAAACTGAGTTTAGGTGTTTTTGACAAAGCCAAAAGCAACTTGGAAAGCCAGTGGATATTATACAACAAAAAATCGGGCCAGCCCATGATTTCTTCAAAGAGTGAGATTGGACCAAAATCGATTCCCAAATGGCTTTCTGCTGGGCAAGCAAAAATGGTAACAATGACCGATAAACCTGTCAAGGCAATATTAATTGCAATAATATGCCATTCTCTATGGAATGGTTCACTATGGTTTACTAGTGTAATTTTGCAAGATTCTTCCCTCTTGATACAAATAATCGCTAATATTGTAACCATAATAACATTAATTGTGTTATTATGGATTATATTGAGAAGGTTGATTCCATATGCTCTCGAGGAAGGAAATATTATTGCAGAATAGTATTTTTTAGCGCAATATTAGGGAAGCAAATTTAAACAAACCTTTGCGCACAAGTTACTGGGATAACCATGGATTATCTAACTGAGGGGATAAATCAAGGTAACTTATTTGTCACTTCAATGATAATGCTAGTGCTAGTCATCGCATCAACTAAGGCTCGATTCTTAGATACTGCTGGAGTTGCATCTGCCGTATTTGTTGGCTTACTAGTCGGTGTTTTAGGGCACTGGAGTTGGTTACTTATTCTACTTTCTTTTTTGGTATTTTCTCATCTCGCCACAAAATGGAAGTTTGAGGAAAAAAAAGCCAAAAATATGTCAGAAAGCGATGATGGACATCGTGGTTGGGTAAACGTATTTGCCAATGGTAGTATACCTGCACTAGTCGCTACTGGGGCTTTCTTAACAGATGAATGGGAATTGGGCATTTGGATGTTTGGTGCTGCGGTTTCGGTTGCTGCTGCAGACACATTTGCCAGTGAATTTGGCTGCCTTGATGAGAATGTTAGAATGATTACAACTCTCAAAAAATGTGAAGCAGGGATTAATGGAGGATTTTCTAAAACTGGACAATTAGCTGCATTAATTGGGTCTGTAATTATCGCACTTATGACAATCGGGGCATGGATACTTATCAACCCAGATGAGAGTTTTAGTTACGGACTCAACCTAGGTTTGGCGGTCGTTGCCATAGGCTGGATCGGCTGTCAAATCGACAGTTTTTTAGGCGCGTGGTTTGAAAATCGCGGATTATTGACCAAAGGTGGCGTTAATGCCTTGGCTATCTCCTCTGGCATGCTGATTATGTTGGCGTGGCTTAGTTGGTTTTAATCAATCAATAAGCCAATAGTTATTCAACTAATACTCTCTCGATGATTCATGGGCAAGCGTATTATTAGCATTTTATTGCTAATTTTACTCATCGGAGTTATCGCCTCTAACAGCGTGTCAGCCGATGATGATTCTTACCCTGTCTCTTATACACATCTCCGAGCCCACGAGACCGCTGATAATCT
>CAXHFO010000115.1:0-5671 GCA_964015895.1 uncultured Candidatus Poseidoniales archaeon | reverse complement strand
TCGCGATACAGACCATTTCTTTTACCGGCTTGATTTATTCCAAAATGTATTAGAAAAACATGCTAATGATAGAAATAGCGTATGGAAATCTAATGTAAAAGCAATGACAAAACAATGGTTAGACATGGGATTACGACCAAGAGCAGTAACAAGAGATTTAACTTGGGGGATTCAGTTGCCTCTTGAAGGTGATGAATGGAATGGAAAATGTGTTTATGTATGGTTTGAAGCAGTTCAGGGATATACTACATGTGCACAAATTTGGGCAGAATCAATTGCCGATAAGTCCGGACATCCAGATGGTAAAAATTCGTGGAAAAATTGGTGGATGATTGACGACAATGGCAACGCACCCAGACATCTATACTTCTTGGGCAAAGATAATATCCCATTCCACACAGTTATTTGGCCAGCTCTTATTATGGGTATCAACCATGCTAATGCAGGGAAAAATTCTACTGAACCAGTTGAATTACCAACAATTGGTGAATTAGCCTTAGAAACCAATGTTCCAGCAATGGAATACCTAATGTTAGCTGGAGGTCAATTTTCCAAATCGAGGAAACATGCTGTATGGCTCCCTTCATTTTTAGAAAGATTTGACCCAGATACACTTAGATATTATCTTAGTATAAACATGCCTGAAAATCATGATACAGACTTCAACTGGCCTGATTTTGTAGAAAAGATAAATTCAGAACTAATTGCAGCATACGGAAATTTCGTGCACAGGATTTTGACATTAGGCGCCCGGTTACCTAAAACAGATAATGGACCGTTTGCAGATATTGAGTTGGAACACATTACTGCAAAACATTCTGCAAAACTAAATCAATTACATGTTGATATTACAAAATCTCTTGAACGACACAGGTACAAAGAAGCACTACGATCTGTGATGAACGCTGCTCAGTACGGTAATCAAATCATCCAATCGGCAACTCCTTGGAAATATCTAGGTGACAAATTCGATGGCTCTGAGGCTGCCAAAGAATCATTGGCTAGTCTTTCATTTGGTTGGAGGATATGCCGTTACCTTGCTATAGTTACCCAGCCATTTTTACCATTTAGTGCACAAAAACTTTGGGAATCTCTTGGCCAGTCTGGACAAGTTGCAGAAGCAGATTGGATTTCTGCAAATGATTGGCATATTGAGATGACCTGGAATGATAAAACACCAGAACCATTATTCAAACGTTTAGAGTTGGATGAGATTCTAAACCAAGAACAAGCTTTGGTGTCAAAAGAAGTATCAGATAGTAATCCTATAAGTAATGTCAAAGGTGGAAAAAAAGGTGGAAAAAAGATGAATAAAGCAGTTGAAGGAATACAATACTTAGATTTCAAGGAATTTATGAAAGTGGAGTTGAAAGTCGGTAAAATAACTAGTGTTGAAGATCATCCCAATGCGGATAAATTGTACGTGGTAAACTTGGATGATGGCGAACAAGGTCGTGTGATATGTGCCGGAATTAAGCAATATTACACTGCTGAAGAATTAACGGGAATGCAAGTAGTTTTTGTTAGTAATTTGCAACCAAGACCACTAAGAGGTGTGACATCTGAAGGCATGATGTTAGCTGCTGATGATGGAAATGGTCAAGTTAGACTAATTACCGTAGATGGCGAAATTTCAACAGGTTCAACCGTTAGATGATTATTCAGCAATCCTTTTTTTCACTGATTGCATAATTTCTCTTGCCGCTAAACTACATTCTTCCAATATTCTTGGACATGACTTCCTCATATTTTGGCCATACTCATCAGGTAGTGAATTTAGATTAATATCGACGTTGAATAATGCACCTTTGCAAGCAGCACTAGCAAGTAATCCAGCAACACCTACATCTGATGCCGCATTTGCATTACCGTAATTGGCTAAATTATCCAATAATTTTAACAAATCTAATGATAAAACCGCAGTATTGTATGGTATCTCAGCAGCATCTAAAGTAGCTTGTCTAATTTTTTCTCTTCTAAGTCCTTTCTCTTCATCAGAAGATTTGGGCATTCGAAAAGAAGCCATGACCAAATCAAATGCATCACTATCTTGATTTGCTAAAACACCAGATTTGTTCAGTATTTCATCAACCTTAGTTTTAGCACGCTCTGCATGAATCCAGCCTGAATGCCATTTCTCTTTGCCTAATGTAAGTTCAATTACCATTTTTGTCAGTCCTGCTGCTTGTCCTAATGCTATGGCACAGGCGGTACCTCCACCAGGCGTAGGTGCTGAAGATGCTAATTCGCTTTGGAAATCAATAAGAGTTTTATCCATCCAACTCAATTTTCATCACCTGCCATTGCCCACTCAATTATTCTTTCATGTGGATTAAAAGCATCAATTTCAGATAGTCCAAGTCCATTTATTGCGGCATCAACATAATCCTCTTCTGAATAGTTACCTTCTCCAAGGTACCATCGTCCTGTGTCAAGCATTGATTTAAGTGGAACTAAACCAACTAGTTCACTACCTTTTAGCGAAACAGCGTGATCCTTTGCAAGTGATTTACAGATTTCAAATGCTTTGTGTATTGGACATTTATCTACATCTAATATATTCATTGATACTTGGCTAATCGAGTGAGTTTCCAATGTCACACCCATGCCTTGTATTTCTTGCACCATACCTCTAACTCTCATTTTCTCTCCATTTTCTTGTTTTATTAGTCGACCACTGCCACGAATGATAGAACCGATTTTCTTTGCAACAACTGCATCAGTTTCGTCAATATTGACATTATATGCAATTAGTATATCTCTTGAACCAATCGTTATACCTCCCGATTTTTTTGTTGCATTACACCATTGCTTGGGTCCAAAGTCTGGATATCTAGTGAATTCATTGTGATTTGTATCTCCATCTGACAATCGATTTTGTAGCCCTTCATATTCTCCCTTTCTCAATGTTGAGAGGAGTTTGCGTTCAGCATGCTTTGCTGAGTATCCGTACAAAAAGGTACTAACTCCCAAATCATTAGCTACTGCCTCTGCTAATTTTTCAGCGAGAAGGGAGCATTGAGTCATGGTGTAATTATTGAGTGGTATAAATGGACAAACGTCAACAACGCCTAATCTAGGATGTTCTCCTTGATGTTTGGTCATATCGATTAATTCCACAGCGGATTCAATAAGTTTGTATGCTGCGATGTAGACTTCATTTGGACTACCTGCAATAGTTATTACAGTTCTGTTATAATCTGCATCTGGTTCTACACTTAATACAGAACAATTCTCGTTTTGAGGTATACTATCAACAATTTGAGTTATTATATCTTGATTCCTACCCTCAGAGATATTAGGTACACACTCAATTAGTTGCTTGTCCATGCATGCTGGTAATTAAAGGCGGACTTTGAAGTTAGCCTTAACTGTAAATTGTATCAGGTGAATCTTTGAGCCCACCTTTTACTTTCTTCAAATTAATCCTCTTAATAGAATCAATGAAGTCAGTTTGTGTAATGTGTCCGCGTCCTTGGCGAATAGCAATCATTCCTGCTTCGACACATGTGGCTTTGATTTCTGCTCCTGAAAAACCATTAGTTTTATCAACAATTTGCTTTAATTGTATTTTCCTAGTTGACATCTTATCAATATTTAATTTGAATATAGCCTTTCGACCTACTTCATCTGGTATTGGAATTTCGATAACTCTGTCAAAGCGACCAGGCCTTAACAACGCCTCATCGAGTATATCTGGTCGATTTGTAGCCGCAATAATTTTGACATTCTCTAGTACATCAAAACCATCTAACTCTGCTAATAACTGCATTAGTGTTCTTTGAACTTCTCTGTCCCCACTGGTAGATCCATCCAAACGCTTGGCACCGATTGCATCAATTTCATCTAGGAATATTATCGAAGGAGCCTTTTCTTTGGCAAGTGAGAATAATTCCCTTACCATTCTGCCTCCCTCTCCGATGTACTTTTGTGCCAACTCACTACCAACCATTCGAATAAATGTGGCTTCTGTATGATTTGCCACAGCCTTTGCGAGTAAGGTTTTCCCGCAGCCCGGAGGTCCAACTAGTAAGATGCCTTTTGGTGGCTCAACACCAACTTTTTCGAATAATTCTGGAGAGTTAAGTGGTAACTCAATTGCTTCCCTCACGTATTGTTTCTGTTCTTCTAGTCCGGCAACTGAATCATAATCAATATCTGGTCGTTCAACCATTTCAGCCCCACTAACCATTGGATCCCAGGCATCGTGTAAGACTTCAATAACCGCCAAAGTATCTTGATTCAGAGCAACACGAACACCAGGTTTCAGGACATTCGGTGTCAGCCTTTGATTCAAAGCCACTTGGAAAACTGTGCCATTAGAGGAACGAACAATGCCTCTTTCTTGGTCTAGTATATCTTCGAGATGTCCGACAATCAATGGTGGTGATTTTAGTGAACGTACCTCATCGTCCAATCGGTTAGCTCGCTTTTTAAGCGAACGAATTTCCGATTCCATGTGTGCTCTTTCATTGATTAAATCCTGAGTTTGATCTTGTAGGTTTTTGAAATCATCTTCAAGTTTTTTTAAGTCCTCATCATTAGAAGACATGATATCTTTTGTTGGTGTGCCTACGTCTCCTACCATGTCGCTCGACTAATCCAAACGCCAATCATCTATGAACTCTACCTAAAATAATGACAAGATTCATTTTGATGTTAGGTTAGGCAGACTCGGTGAGGTTATGGGTGAATGCGAAGTTTGTGGGGCGATGAAAGTTGGTACAAAGCAAATTCTGATGGACAAGGCACAGGTTTACGCCTGTACACGCTGCGTTGAGAAACTTGGTTTGGCACCCAAAGAAGAAGCGCCCGGGATTAAAATGTCCAGGTCAAAACCCTCTTTTAGTGCGCCTAAACCACGACGTAGAAATGACATAATGGCTAAGCGAGAAAGAGAATTAGCCGATGATTTTGGCAATAGAATTAGTAATGCTAGAAAAGCCAAAGGTTGGAACCATGCTGAATTAGGCAAACGAATTGCCGAAACTGTCAATGTGATAAAGTCTGCAGAATCAGGCAAACCACCAACAGATTCTCTTGTTAAAAAATTAGAAAGAGTTCTAGGAATTGTTTTACTTGTTGAATCTACTCCGTCTGAAACCTCTAGAGTAGTATCACATGGCAACAGAAACATGACCCTAGGAGATTATTTCAAACAAAATGGTGCTTGAATGAAACAATTGAGTGTACATTCATTATGGCTTGCCCAGGATGACCCGAAAAAAAATACGGCGGTGTTATCGTCAAAGCGTGGTGATATTAAACTGCATAAACGAATTAATACACTGCCAAAGAAGGGGATTATATTGGAGCCTTTGTGTGGGAAAATCTTTGGTCCAGAGGATCATCAACTTTTAACAGGAAATAATGGCTCCATTGTAGGTTTAGATTGTAGTTGGAAACAAATTGAATCAAGTGTTGATTTAGTTATGAGGAGAACGAGATTAAAGCCAAGAATGTTGCCATTATTTTTAGCGGCAAATCCAGTCAATTGGGGTAAACCAGGCAAATTGTCGACCATTGAAGCACTAGCAGCTGCCGCATATTTGTGCGGGTGCAAGGAACAATCGAAGGAACTTCTTAGCGGATTTCGCTGGGGTCAAAGATTTATTGAATTGAATTATGACTGTCTCTTATACACATCTGACGCTGCCGACGAAGGTTCGAG
>CAXHFO010000114.1:0-5674 GCA_964015895.1 uncultured Candidatus Poseidoniales archaeon | reverse complement strand
TTATCGACAAGGTTCTAACTCCACCAGTTGACATCCCAGCAACAGCACAAACTACCGGCGTCCACAACACTCTGGTGAATGCAGTAGTCCAAGCAGACTTACTTGCAACTCTACAAACAGCAGGCCCATTCACTCTATTTGCTCCAACAGATCAAGCATTTACCGATGCTGGAATTGATCTAGCAGCCCTTGATACCACGGAAGGTAACGCTGCTCTGGCAGACATTCTACTCTACCATGTCGTGCCAGCAGAAGTCCCAGCCAGCGCAATTACTGACGGGATGCTTGCTGAGATGGCCAATGGTGACAAAATAAAAATCACCGCTGATGCTAACGGAGTCTCGCTTGGTGGTGCCACAGTAACCATGGCTGATGTTGTCACCAGTAACGGTTTAATTCACGTAATCGACAAGGTCCTAACTCCACCTGTTGACATCCCAGCAACTGCTCAAACAACTGGCATCCACGATTCCTTGGTTGCTGCGGTAATTCAAGCAGAATTGCTGACTACTCTACAAGGCGACGGGCCGTTCACAGTATTTGCTCCAACCGACCAAGCTTTTACCGATGCTGGAATTGATTTAGCAGCCCTCGATACCACAGAAGGCAAAGCAGCATTGTCTGATATTCTGCTATACCACGTAGTACCTTCTGAAGTACCATCTGCAGATGTAACCGATTGTATGTCTGCTGATGCAGCAAATACGCAACCCCTATCTTTTACTGTGGCAAATGGTGTAATGGTCAATGATGCCAATGTTGTCTTGGCAGACGTAGTTACCAGCAATGGTCTAATTCACGTTATTGACAAGGTATTGACACCAACCGACACGCCTAGAGATATTCCACGTACTGCTCAATGCACTGGAGCCCATGACTCATTAGTGGCCGCACTTGTCCAAGCAGAGTTGGTAACCACTCTGCAAGGTGATGGACCATTCACAGTATTTGCTCCAACCGACCAAGCATTTACCGATGCAGGAATTGATCTTGCCGCACTCAACACTCCAGAAGGTAAGGCAACATTATCTGATATTCTACTGCACCACGTTGTTGCTGGAGAAGTTCCTGCAAGCGCAGTAACTGATGGTATGTTGGCTACCATGGTTAACGGAGACAAGGCAAAACTCAGTGTTACAGGAGATGTTGTATCAATTTCTGGTGCCACCGTAACCGGAGCAGATGTCGCAACTTCCAATGGTATCATCCACGTGATTGACAAGGTACTGATGCCTCCAGGCGACGTAACAGCAATTGCTCAAGGGACCGGTATCCATGATTCACTGGTTGCCGCAGTAATC
Organism: uncultured Candidatus Poseidoniales archaeon; assembly: GCA_964015895.1. GTDB lineage: Archaea > Thermoplasmatota > Poseidoniia > Poseidoniales > Poseidoniaceae > MGIIa-L1. The sequence continues at coordinate 4,373 of CAXHFO010000114.1, read as the reverse complement.
CAAGCTGAGTTGCTAACAACTCTACAAGGTGACGGGCCATTCACAGTATTTGCCCCAACCGACCAAGCATTCGTTGATGCAGGAATTGACCTAGCAGCCCTTGATACCACAGAAGGCAAAGCAGCACTATCTGATATTCTGCTCTACCACGTAGTGTCTGCAGAGGTTGCTTCCAGTGATCTTAGTGAATGTCAAGTAGCCAATGCGGCAAACGGACAACCCTTATCTTTCACGGTTGGCGATTCGGTAATGGTAAACGGTGCTACAGTAACAATTGCTGACGTACCAGCAAGCAACGGAATAGTTCATGTTATCGACAAGGTGCTAACTCCTTCAGATACTCCAAAGGATATTCCACGTACCGCTCAATGTACCGGTATCCATGACTCACTGGTTGCTGCAGTCATCCAAGCAGAGTTGCTAACCACTCTGCAAGGTGAAGGACCTTTCACAGTATTTGCCCCAACCGACCAAGCATTTGCTGACGCAGGAATTGACCTCGCTGCTCTAGATACTCCAGAAGGTAAGGCAACACTATCAGATATCTTGCTATATCACGTAGTGCCAGGTACAGTATTGTCCAGCAATCTGTCAGATTGTATGTCTGCTACTGCAGTTAACGATTTGCCACTATCATTCACCGTTGGTGACACTGTAATGGTTAATGATGCAACAGTAGTTACTCCAGACGTTGCAACCAGCAACGGAGTAATCCACGTAATCGACAAGGTGCTTACACCTACAGCAACACCTACCGACGTACCAAGAACCGCAGCATGTACCGGTGTTCACAACTCACTAGTCGCTGGAGTAATCCAAGCAGAGTTGCTAGCCACGCTAGAGGGCGAAGGGCCGTTCACGGTATTTGCTCCAACTGACCAAGCCTTCATCGATGCAGGAATTGATCTTGATGCCCTAAATACGCCAGAAGGCAAGGCAACATTATCTGACATATTGCTTCACCACGTACACATAGGTTCGTTGTGGGGTGCTGAAGTAACCGACGGCATGATGCTACCTATGGCTAACGGTGACAACTTGACACTGACCAAAATGGACGGCAAAGTGATGATTGGTGATGTGGAAGTTACCACCGCTGATGTATTAGCCTCAAACGGAATAATCCATGTTGTCGACAAGGTCATCATACCACCATCTGATGAAGTAAATGATTCAAGTGATGATGCTGAAAGTTCTTCAGACGATGATTCTAACAACTTTATCTGGATTGCCTTGGTAGTGATTTTACTCCTTGGCGGCGGTGCAGGAGGATTCTACTTAGTTAGAGCTAAGGGCGCTGCAGCAACGCTGTCAAAGGACTTTGCAAGTGCCGGCTTAATGAATGATTTACAGCCGATTGAAGCAACAGCATATGCTACTCAAGCAACAGTTCAGCCAGTTCAACAAGCATACCAACCGCAACCAGTTGAAACAGTCGAGGTTGTTCAAGCACAACCCGTCGTGGCTGAACCAAACATTCTGCGACAGTGGACCGATGAAGCAGGATATACCTGGAGGGCAATGGATGACGGCAACACCTACTGGTGGACAGGCGCAGAATGGCAAAAGTATGGTTGAACAACCCAACCAATACTTGAATCGGCACAGTGTCTCACAGTCACTGGTAATTCCGGTTGCCAAACCAGATCTTTGGCAAGAGATTAGTCGGGCAGGGAGTCTCAACGATACTCATCCATTCTGTCGCTCAAATAAGGCCATAGCATGGAGTATAGATGATCACAAAGATGAGTTAGTTTACCTAAGTGGCTTAACCTTTGTTCGACAATTTGTAACTTGGAATGAAGGCGAAGGTTATCAGCTAATCATTGGTGAGAAAGGTGGGCCTCAGTCCTTCGTAAGATGGGAAATTGAATCTTTGAGTTCAACAGAGGCCAAACTAACTATCACAGTTTACCCATATATGTTGGCTGAACTAGGCAAAGTGTTATCGTTTTTGCCATTTCTTATTTACATTAAGCCACGCTTATCAACATATCTAAAGTCGGTACTGAGAGGCCATAGCCACTATCTTACAACAGGAAAACCAGTGCCTCGTAACCATTGGGGCAGTCACCCATGGTTTAGTTGAAGTTTTATAGAAACCGTACTTGCCTTGACCATGGGCAGCACCAGATATGCACTATTTGTTGTCCTGCTCTTGACAATGAGTTTGGCAGGATGTACGTCAGAAGATTCCAGTGAATCAACAATTTCTCTGTCGGTTGAGCATACCGCCGATAGTGGAATAATTGTCGATTCTTATTCAAACGGTGATAAAATCTCAACTACTAGCCCAACTATTGATTTTGATTTTTCATCGACAACTGCTGAGTTAGAACTTACCAAATTTGGCATTGATCTCAACGATGGAACTGATTCATTAGAGATTGATGCCTCGAATAACTCGGTAATATCGTTCGAATTCCTGCAGCATGGTTGGTATAACCTTACAGCTTACGCAATTGATGAAGATGGAGGTCAAGCAGCAACAATCATTTCAATTAAAATTGATTTGCGAATTGAATGGGTTGAAACAAATACCGATCAGCCACAAACCCTTGTGTTTGATCCCGTACCAGCCAATGGTGGAGCCAGTGCCCAGATGATTGAGGTCAACTCGGTTGTTGAAAACCCTGAAACTTTTGATGAGATAATATCTGGTGGGGATTCTGTTGGAATTACCTGGAATATCATTGATGAGGTAGATGATGTTTGTCAAAAGAAATCCGCCAATATTGAGAATGGAGGTTCTGATATTTGGGAAACTCTGCATTTCAATACCTTCCAAGTCCATGAATTATCAATCACTTATGATGACAATCAAGAGGCAATCAATGTAGAGCATATTGTGTCAATCATTTACTAAACTCAAATAACCATTTTACAACAAGATATTTGACAATTAAATCGCCCACTTGAATCATTACATATTGGCGGGCGATGCAGGATTCGAACCCACGTCTCCGGCTCCGAAGGCCGGAAGGATATCCAGACTACCCTAATCGCCCGTATACCTGCGACAGGCAACCCCTTCTTGAAGAAGTATGTTCAACAAGACAAATTGACTTATTTCCAAGGATTTGACCCCTTCATTGAATAATGGATTGTGATTAATAGGTACATGAGCCGCAGACTACCTTGCATAAAGCGGTCCTGTTCTGCGTGTTGTCGAGAAACTACCATGCCACTGACTAGGTCAGAAGCAGCGCGTCTCTCGCGTAGTACCGGAATGAAAGTTGAAGACTTCACCTGGAGCAACAAAGGAATCTTGACGCTGATGAATAATGACCAAACCAAAGCCTGTATGTTTCTACTCACCGATTCAGCGGAAAAATTTGCTGAGGGTATTTGCTCTGTTTACGACATAAGACCGAAAGGTTGCCAAATCTATCCCACTGTCCTTAACAGTGAAGATAAAGCGATAATCGATGACGGATGCCCCTACGGCTCAGATTTCGAAACACCTACCGATGAGGATTCAATCACTCTACTCAATTTAGAGGAGCGATTGATGCGAGGAGAATGAGCCTCGATAAACTTCCATGCACATGTTCTTTCCATTGTCCAATAATGGTGGTTCCACAATCGCTGAGCAGTTGATTTAATTCATCCCACTGCCCATGCAATAATTCAATCTCACCAGTGTCATTTCTGTCTGGAATAATAGGCACTATTAGTACTAATTTCGCATCATCAGAAATTATTGCTCTAGCACTTTGTAGGGTTTTACTGATCAAATCATAATGGCTCTGACTACCGTGCGAGTTTCTGCCATATGGTGGATCTAATACGATGCCTGATATTTGCCCATGCCACGAATCCTCGATTGTTTCAGGTAATTCACAAGCATCTCCAGTTACCACCAGATAGTCGTTTTTTGCCGGTTGTCCCTGTAATGCCCAAGCAATATTTTGCGTTGTTCCATCAACCATTGCTTGATTCATGTCTACCGCAATACATCTTCGACCCATTATTACTGCTTCAACGGCAAAGCCCCCAGTTCCAGTCATTGGGTCAAGTACAGCCTGCTTATCGATTGGGCCGCATGCTAGATTTACGGCAAGTCTTGCTAAGCGAGGATCTAAACTAATTGGGCGGAAAAACGGCCGCTCAGTAGCCCTTCTATTGGCCGTGCCAATCGAGTCGTCAAAATTGCCGACCAGCCAACCGCAAGCTACGATATTAGAGCCACCATCAGCAATTAGGCCAATCTCAATTTCGGGATTTTCTAAATCAATAGTGAATTGTTCAGCCACGGCAATTGAGCCGATTTTACCGGCAGCAGATTGAGTCGAAAAATCGTTTATTCGCCCATCAATTCTCATGGTTCTAACCGCAAGAGAGCCTTTGAATTTGGCATCGCGAATCATTAG